>JBATHQ010000353.1:0-7966 GCA_049667005.1 Psychromonas sp. | reverse complement strand
AAACCGCGCCGACTATGATCCCGGCAGCAGCCGTCGCGATGGCAATACCAATCATATTTCGGGCACCGGCAATCAAGCCGTCAATCAGTTCATCAAAGCCGCGCTTTAAAGCACCAGTGGTGTCTTTACTGCGGAAAAAATCAAACAGATAACGCTGTGTCAGCAGAATGAAGATCATCAGTGCAGAAGCATAAAATGCGGAAAGTCCCGGCGATTTTCGTTCGATCATCAAACACCAGATTAACACTACCACGGGCAACAGAAAATGCAGGCCAGACTTAACCGTCGGCCCCGTTTCCGGCAGACTTAAAACGGGTGAGTCAGGATCATCCAAAATCAAATCAGGGTAAGCTGAACTGATTTTAGCTAACACCACATAAGCGACTAGAACCAAAACCAGAACCGCCCAAAACATCATATCCGGACCGATAAAAGCTTTTAATAAGTCGATTACAAAGAATAATCCAAACGCAACGATAATAGTGTTACCCAATACCATCGCACCTGTCGAGATGGTTTTGGATAATGTCGCTTTAGTAACCTTGGACTTAAGCGTTTTCAGCACGGCATATTGAATCCCTATCACCGCTAACACGCCGATTAGTCTGGCTGTGGTAGTAGCAAGCATTTCATACAGCGCGGATAAATAATACGCGCCTCCGGCAAGTGCGATAATCGGCAGTAGGGTCATTGCCCATGAAAGCAGAACATCTTTAGCGGATTTGACTTCACCTTCGCGAGTCAACCCCTGCATGTTCAACTTCATCGCTTCTAAATGCACGATATAAACCAGAGCGATATAGGAGATAACCGCGGGTAAAAAAGCATGCTTTACGACATCAAAATAGGGAATGTTCACATACTCTACCATCAGGAAGGCGGCAGCCCCCATGACCGGCGGCATGATTTGACCGTTTACCGATGAGGCTACTTCAACTGCGCCGGCTTTTTCTGATGAAAAGCCAACCCGTTTCATCATCGGGATGGTAAAGGTGCCCGTTGTGACCACATTGGCAATAGAAGATCCGGAAATTAATCCGGTCAAACCTGAGGCAACAACGGCAGCTTTTGCCGGCCCGCCGCGCAGATGTCCCATCAGTGAAAAGGCTACTTTGATAAAATAGTTACCCGCACCCGCCCGGTCCAGCAACGCACCGAACAACACGAACAGGAAGACCAGATCCGTCGAGACACCCAAAGCAATACCGAAGACACCTTCAGAAAATAACCATTGATGATCCATTATGCCGCCGAACGTCGAGCCTTTCCAGGCAATCAACCCAGGTGCGTAAGGACCTAAAAATGTGTAACCAAGAAAAACCATAGCCACCACCATCAATGGTGGACCTAATGCGCGTCGGGTTGCTTCTAACAGGATCAGCATACCGGTTATAGAAACCGCAATATCAAAGGAGTTTGGGGCGCTCGGGCGATAACTAAGACGCATACCAAAGAGACTGTCAACCAGCATAGAGTCTGCAATTAAGGGGTACAGCGCACAAAGAGATCCGACAATAGCGAGCAGCCAATCGGCCATCGGTACCTTGCGCCGTGATGATCTGTTAAATGCCGGGTAAGCAAGGAATGCCAAGAACAGAGCAAGGCCTAAATGAATTGAGCGAGCCTCCCCGCTTGAAAAAACACCCCAGCCGACCGTAAAGGGCAAAGGAGATGCTATCCATACTTGGAAAATTGACCAGACCAACGCGACAGCGGCCATCAACTTTACAATCATTTGATTATCCGGGTTTCGACCGCCCGTGTCGGTGGAGGCAACAAGGTCTTGAAGTGCCTCATCATCTAGCAGTGTATTATTGCTTTTATCTGCATTCATCCTCTACATTTCCTATATTAAATGAAAAAGCCACCTGAAAATGCTGTCATTAGCTTCTGCAGGTGGTTTATATTTTAAACAGGGCGAAGTGTATATAACGGCCGCCCTATTGTTAATAGCTGATTACATCCAGCCTTTTTCTTTATAATAACGAACCGCACCATCATGTAACGGTGCTGACAGGTTCTTGCTTATCATGTCGCTTTCTTTCAGGTTAGCAAAAGCGGGATGCATTTTCTTGAAACGTTTAAAATTGTCAAATACCGCTTTAACCATTTGATAAACGGTTTCTTGATCAGTCTTTGTTGAACTAACGAAAGTAGCAGCCACACCAAATGTAGCTGTGTCTGTATCTGTACCGGTATACATACCGCCAGGGATAACTGTCATTGCGTAATAATCGTTATCAGCAACTAATTTTTGCACAACGTCATTATCAACGGGGACTACAATCGCATCACAAGAAGTTGTTGCCTCTTGGATAGAACCATTTGGATGGCCTGCTACGAAGATAATCGCATCAACTTTATCATCACACAAAGCGGCGGCTTGCTCAGCTGATTTTAGTTCGGAGGCAATCGCAAAGTCTGCCATTGTCCAACCCATTTTTTCCATCAAAATACCCATGGTGCTGCGTGAACCTGAACCTGGTTCACCGATATTTACTTTTTTGCCTTTCAGATCAGCAAATGTTTTGATGCCTGAGTCTTTTCGGGCAACAACAGTGAAGGGTTCTGCATAAACTGAAAACACTGAGCGTAGCTCTTTAAATGCACCTTTAGGAAATGCCTCGGGATTAGTTCCGTTGTATGCTTCGTATTGTGTATCCGATTGGGCTACACCCATATCTAAGTCACCTGAGCTTAAGCCATTGATATTGCTGACTGAACCACCCGTTGTATGGGTACAGTTGATATCATGTTTAGCCGTGCCTTTATTCACTAAGCTACAAATAGCGCCACCAACTTGATAATAAACGCCGGTTTGACCGCCTGTACCAATTACAACGTGCTTAGTCTCTGCCATTGCAGATGTTGCCATCAGTGCAGCTCCTGCTATGGCAGTGATTGCTAATTTTTTCATGAACATCTTAAAGCTCCTTTGTTAGTTTATTTGTAGTATTTGTTTTTATTTGCTGATACGACTCTTAATCTTCAGCAATAATGTAAGGATCATCAGTACTCGCAGTGCAATACTCGGCTGGATTTTGCAGGCATGAACTACACCAATCATAATAGCTTTGCTTACCTGTTGTAGCTTAAGCCGTTTAATTATTATTGCGAATATTTCCTTTTAATTTTAAGAAGTTGAGCAAATAAAGAATTAATATTATGTTTAGAATGATTGCATGCACATATCATGCCAAAGATAAAGTGCTTAGAAAGGGTGTGGTTATATTGGATTTGAGTCTTTTATGACAATGGGAGACCTATTAATAGGAATGCTATGCACCAATATAGTGCGTTCATGGTGCTTTGTAGAGCAATGATGGCACTCAATTGTGCATGTTATTACCAGCGGTTTTAACGATAGCAAACCGACTTGGAGGTTAATCTTCAACGCGTTTGGCTATCATCTGCAAGGTAGATGCTCATTTTATAACAACTCAAGCGTAAAAAAAGGGATCCTTTTTGCAAAAGATCCCTTTATTCAGTTTGTTACACGTTGTGATTTTAATTACAAAGCTTTAATTGTAGCTATCTGCTCGCTTAACTTATCACAACTTGTTTGCAGCTCGGCCTGTTTGGCGCGCTCTTTAACAATAACCGCTTCAGGGGCATTGGCTACAAATTTTTCATTGCTCAGTTTGCCAGATATTTTGGCCAGCTCTTTGGCTACTTTCTCATACTGTTTGTTTAAACGCGCTAATTCGGCCTCGACATCGATTAATCCGGCCATCGGAATTAACAGCTCAAGTGAGCCAACAAATGCCGTTGCCGATGCCGGCGTTTCTTCTCCCGCCTGAACAACGGTAACAGTTTCCAGTTTAGCCAGTGCCGCCAGGAACGCTTCATTTTCAGCAAAACGGCGCTGATCATCGCTTGATGCATTTTTAACGAGCACATTAAGCGGCACTTTCGGGCTGATATCCATTTCACCACGGATATTACGTATCGCCACAATCACCTGCTTAACCCATTCCAGATCTTCTACTGCCTGCTGATCAACCCGTGCTTCATTATATTCCGGGAAGGCTTCCAGCATGATGCTGTCACCGCCTTGGCCGGTAACGGTTTTAACGCGCTGCCAGATCTCTTCGGTCATAAACGGCATAATAGGATGGGCAAGGCGCAATAGGGTTTCCAGTACGGTGATCAGCGTATGGCGGGTACCGCGTTGCTCTGTTTCGCTGCCTTTAAATAAAACCGGTTTAGTGAGTTCCAAATACCAGCCACAGAATTGATCCCAGGTGAACTCATACAAGATATTTGCTGCGATATCAAAGCGGAAAGTATCCAGTGCATGACGGAACTCTTTAATGGTCGTCTGCAACTGTCCCTGGATCCAGCGATCCGCAAGGCTAAATTGCATCTCTTTATTATCAGCAAAGCCACAATCAAACTCTTCCGCGCTCATCAGTACATAACGACTGGCATTCCAAAGCTTGTTACAGAAGTTGCGGTAACCTTCCAGACGATTCATATCCCAGTTGATATCACGGCCTGTTGAGGCCATTGCTGCCAGTGTAAAGCGCAGGGCATCAGTGCCGTGTGCCTCAATCCCATTGGCGAAGGTTTGACGGGTATCTTTTTCAATTTTTGCTGCCAGTTGCGGCTGCATCATATTGCCGCAGCGTTTTTCGACCAGGCTTTCTAAATCAATACCGTCGATCATATCCAAAGGATCGAGTACATTACCTTTAGATTTCGACATCTTATCACCGTGTTCATCACGGATAAGACCGGTCACATAAACCGTTTTAAAGGGAACCTGCGGCTTGCCGTTTTCATCTTTCATAAAGTGCATGGTCATCATGATCATCCGTGCAACCCAGAAGAAGATAATGTCGAAACCGGTTACCAATACATCGGTAGAGTGGAAGGTTTTAAGATCCAGCGTTTTTTCCGGCCAGCCTAACGTTGAGAACGTCCACAGACCCGATGAGAACCAGGTATCTAATACATCATCATCCTGACGTAAAACAACATCTTCGCCTAAAGCATGTTTAGCACGAACTTCTGCTTCATCGCGGCCAACATAGACTTTGCCGTTTTCATCGTACCAGGCCGGGATACGGTGTCCCCACCACAGTTGACGGGAGATACACCAGTCCTGAATATCGTTCATCCAGGAGTTATACATATTTTCATACTGTTTCGGCACAAACTCGATATCACCGTTAGCAACTGCTTCAGAAGCGGTTTTAGCCAGCGGTGCAACACGGACATACCATTGATCGGTCAGCATCGGCTCGATAACCACGCCACCGCGATCGCCGTAAGGTACGGTCAGATCGTGAGGTTTTATTTCATCTACTAAGCCTAAGGCATCGAGTTCACTAACCGCCAGTTTACGCGCTTCTTCGCGGCTTAAACCTTGAAACTGTTTTGGTAACTCAGAGTTATAATCCTCACTTTTTTCGCCGTTACTGTTGAATACTTCCGCGTTTTCACGGATACAGGCCTCAAAAGTTAATACGTTGATCATCGGCAGTTTATTGCGTTTACCCACTTCATAGTCGTTAAAGTCGTGAGCCGGAGTGATTTTCACACAACCTGTGCCTTTGTCCATATCGGCATGTTCATCGGCAATTACCGGAATACGACGATTAACAAAAGGCAGAATAATCTCTTTACCAATAAGATCTTTATAGCGCGGATCTTCCGGGTTCACCGCAACAGCCGTATCACCTAACATCGTTTCCGGACGAGTCGTTGCAACGACCAGGTAGTCTTTACCATCTGCGGTTTTTACGCCGTCTGCCAGCGGGTAGCGGAAGTGCCACATAAAACCTTTAACATCTTTGTTTTCAACTTCCAAGTCTGAAATCGCCGTGTGCAGCTTAGGATCCCAGTTAACCAGACGCTTACCGCGGTAGATCAGATCGTCATTATAAAGATTAACAAAGACCTCTTTTACCGCATGAGAAAGCCCGTCATCCATGGTAAAACGTTCGCGATCCCAATCGACAGAGGTGCCTAAACGACGTAACTGTTTAGAGATATTACCGCCAGATTCCGCTTTCCATTCCCAGATTTTATCGATAAAAGCTTCACGTCCGAGATCTTTACGGGTTTGCCCGGTTTCTGCAGCAAGTTTACGTTCAACCACCATCTGTGTGGCGATACCAGCATGGTCGGTACCCATCTGCCACAAGGTATTTTTACCCTGCATACGCTGGTAACGGATCAGGGTATCCATAATGGTATCTTGGAATGCATGGCCCATGTGCAGGCTACCGGTAACATTGGGTGGCGGGATCATGATGCAGTAGCTTTCTTTACTGGTATCACCATGCGGTTTGAAATAACCTTTCTCTTCCCAGTTTTGATAGTTTTTCTGCTCTATGGCACTTGGGTTGTATGTCTTTTCCATCTGTTAATCTTCTGTTTTGTTGGTTGACTCAACGTCTGAATTATCTTCAACGTTTTGAGTAGAAAGTGTTAGCCCCATTTTTTTATAGGTACTGTAACGGGTTCGTGCCGCTATTTTTAAGGTCTCCGAAAACGGGACAAAATCGATAATCTGTTGAAAATTTATCGCAAAATCGGGCACGTTTTGACTTAAATTAATTAAAATAGGGCGTGGGTGTGTCGGGGCTTGCCAGCTGATTTCAACTGGCGTACCAAATTTTGGCCCTTCACCTGACAAGTTGTGCGGTACAAAGCTGTCGCCATCAAACTGCCATAAGTACTCATCGACAACAAATGCATCTTCTTGTGTATCGGTATAGATAAATACTTTCTTATTTTGTGCATAAAAAAACGCGGCAATAGAACAAGCCTTAGCAAAATGTGCGCTGATCGGCAAATTGCTGGACTCTTCTGCTGTCGCGAAAATGTAAAAAATGACCTGACTCATTACGCTTGTTTCATTTAGCTGTTTGCCGCGCTTTGAGCTTCACTTCTGTTGATTAAAAACTGCGTTAACAGTGAAACCGGTCTGCCTGTGGCGCCTTTATTGGCACCGGAGCGCCATGCTGTCCCCGCAACGTCTAAATGCGCCCAGTTATAACTTTTAGTAAAACGGGAAAGGAAGCAAGCCGCAGTAATGGTACCTGCTGGTCGTCCGCCAATATTCGCCATATCAGCGAAAGGACTTTCCAGCTGTTTCTGGTACTCATCGTCCATCGGCAGTTGCCATGCTTTATCGCCGGATTGATTTGAGGCGGTTAATAACTCATGCGCCAGGCCTTTGTGCGGTGTCATTAAGCCACTGATATGATGACCCAACGCCATGATACAAGCCCCGGTTAAGGTCGCGATGTCAACCACACAATCCGGTTGAAAACGTTCAACGTAGGTTAACACGTCACATAACACTAACCGTCCTTCGGCATCGGTATTCAATACTTCAACGGTTTGTCCTGACATGGTGGTAAGTATATCGCCAGGGCGGTAAGCATTGCCGGCCGGCATATTTTCAGCACCGGCTAAAATACCAATCACATTAATCGGCAAATTAAGTGCTGCAAGCGCCTCCATTGTGCCATAAACACTGGCTGCACCACCCATATCATATTTCATCTCATCCATGCCTTCGCCCGGTTTTAATGAAATACCACCGGAATCAAAGGTCAGCCCTTTACCAACTAATACGATTGGTTTTTGATTTTTATCACCACCGTTATAGTGAATTAGAGACATATAAGCGGGATTTTCAGAGCCTCTGGCAACCGCTAAATAACTGTCCATTTTCAGTTCAGCCATCTGCTCACTATCAACTATCTCGGTGCTGATTTTTTCAAAACGCTGCGCAAGGGCGGTTGCTTGCCCGGCTAAATACAATGGGGTACAGACATTCGGTGGCATATTGGCGAGGTTTTTACAGGCGTTAGCGCCTGAAGCGACTGCTAAACCATGTTGTAATGCCAGTTCCGCGCGGGGCAGATCTTTACGACTATTGATATTAAAGGTTAATTTACGCAGCGGACGGCGTGTATTACCTTTATTGCTTTTAAACTGGTCGAAG
>JBATHQ010000352.1:0-1787 GCA_049667005.1 Psychromonas sp. | reverse complement strand
TCTGCCGTCCCTGTATGTGACGCTGTGAGTTATGCGGCAGCATAGTGTCACGAACAAAACTCCCTTTACCTTTTATTTTTCGGCATTTAGAAGCATGACGATTTCGAACTGCGAAACAGTGTTTCGGTTTCTTATCGTCTACTCGCCGTCAAGGCGAAACTATCAGCGACAAAAGTTAAAGCAAACGCTTAAAGCGAAAGCTTGCGAAAAACTAGAACGGCTAGGCAGAAGTATTCCAACGCAGAGCTTGAGGGAGGAAAAATTGTGGCTTTGCTCGAGTGAAGCCAGAAACATTTTAAACCAGTCCCCCTCAAAATACCGTATAACTTTTAGATGAGTACTTAGAGGGCGATAAACAGGTTGCTGCACAACTCAATTTACCGTAATTGGTAACTATTAAAAGAGAAAAAACTGCCAGGTAAATTATCCACTTTATCAACGAGAAACATAGGTCACCTGTTTATACCCTAATAATAACCGAGTTGAAATAACCGAGTTGATTCGAATATAGAGCAACTCGGTTATTGCAAAGATTATTTAATATCTTGTTCTAATAGCCACATTCTAAATGCTTTTTTCTCTTCTAAAGAGGAAGCACGATAAATCGTAATAAGTTGCTGCGTTTTATTATCCACTTTGCTATTTTTCGCAGGGCTACTCGGTATGTCAGACATACTCTTAGCAATTGCTGCGGAAGGTACTAGATTATTTTTTTGATTATATTCAAAAATGAGTTTTTCAAGATCCGGTTTTATTTGAAAACCTTCTTCAAAAAGTTCGTCAGCATCAGTTACATTAATTGTTTTTTTACTATTCTTAACTATCCAGGTAAGTCCATTACGGATGGCGGACTCTGCTTGATTAACATTTGCAAAATCACGTACTTTTATTTCTGTATCACCAACAACATTAATCGAAAAAATAGTTGGACGACTATAAACCATATTTTGCTCATTAAGACGTTTAGTATACTTCACCACAACCTGATGCTTTCCATCGGCAAGGTTATAATTTTTATCACTGAACATCCCCCCTGTTTTTAGCTTTTGTCCATCAATAGCCAATAACTCAACACCATTTACACCTTTTAACATCGCAGCATGGCTAATAGGTATTAGCATGAACGATAAAACCAAAATCAAAAATCTCATCTACATCTCCTCAGAACAATAAAAATGAACAATAAAAATTAACAATAAAGTACAGGATTGGATTCATTAAATCCATAATAAAAACAGCCATCTACTCTATTCTATCAAGTTATATCGAAGACGTATTCGCTAATCAGAGGATAAGTTGAATAAACGTCATTTTTTATTCAGATGACTTAGTATCTTTGTGATCACTACTGAAGTTCATTAGGCAGATACCATGCAGTTGCACCAAATAGCTGCTATGGAATTAGTTTAAAATTAACGAAGGGGAGAAGCCAAAGCCAAAGCAATAGTTAAGATTAGTTACACAGTAACTTTTTTACGTGCGGCCAGATACAAAAAAGCCAGCGATTGGGTAGTGCAGTTATTGATGGAGTTCACGATCAATAGGTCTTTAGTATTAAAGAGGAATTTGTTGATGCTTATATTACCGAGATCCAAACTATTAGGGTAAAAGCGGTTGATTTAGATCTGCCTTGGATTGCGGATGCTGGTATTGGCAATAGCCGGTATTGGCGAGAATTGCGATAAAGTGCATTAATATCAGTTAAATAAAAATAGAAATATAATTTTGAACTTTATGAAATTGTCACTGACTAACCCCATGAACTAATTAATTATCATGGTTGTTAG
>JBATHQ010000351.1:0-5126 GCA_049667005.1 Psychromonas sp. | reverse complement strand
GTAAACGAATATGACGATAAACCTGTGTTTGAGCTTGTGTTGCTTGCGCAGAGCAAATTATCGCGCGTTGGATAGCAAACTGTGCTTCCATAAACTGTATTTCACTCTGTGCATGTACCATCGCCAGCGGTTTTTCAGAGCTCGCCTGCTCACCCAGCGAAATAATACTGCTCAGGCCGACTGCATAATCAATCGGATCCGATGCTCTGCGTCTTCCTCCGCCCATAGCAACGACGGCCATACCTAATTCTCTGGTATCCATGGATTGTACAATCCCGGAATGCAAAGCATAAACCGGGCGAATAATGGCTGACTTGTGCAGATAATTATCATAATTTTCGACAAAGTCTGCGGGCCCGCCTAATGCACAGACCATTTTGCCAAAGACCTCTGCGGCTTTACCGTTATCCAGAACCGCTTGTAGTTTTGTCTGGGCCTCTTTTAAGTCTGTCGCTAACCCGCTTAACTGTAGCATCTCAGCGCACAATGCCATGGTCACTTCATGCAAACGCGGGTTGATATATTCACCGCGAAGAAATCGCACTGCTTCGCGGACTTCAACTGCATTACCGGCACTACTGGCTAGTACCTGATCCATATTGGTAATTAACGCGCTGGTTTTACAGCCTGCGCCATTGGCTACGCCAACGATACTTTTTGCTAACGCTTCAGACTGCTCATAAGTCGGCATAAACGCGCCACTGCCAGCTTTAACGTCCATCACCAGTGCATCCAGGCCGGCAGCTAGTTTTTTGGATAAGATGGATGCGGTGATTAACGGAATCGACTCAACCGTCGCGGTAATATCACGAGTGGCATAAAAACGTTTATCAGCGGGCGCCAGTTCGCCCGTTTGACCAATGATCGCGACGCCCACCTGTTTCACTATTGTGCGGAAATGCTCAACGCTATTCGGGGTGGTTTTATAACCGGGTATGGCATCGAGTTTATCTAATGTACCTCCGGTATGTCCCAGTCCTCGTCCTGATATCATTGGGACATAACCACCACATGCGGCGACCATCGGGCCCAACATCAAAGAGGTCACATCACCGACACCACCCGTTGAATGTTTGTCCACAACCGGACCGTTCAAATCGAGTGAGGACCAGTCTAAAACCGATCCCGAATCACGCATCGCGGAGGCCAGTAAAACACGTTCATCGATATTCATATCCTGAAAATAGACTGCCATAGCAAAGGCGGCAATTTGACCTTCGGATATGCTATTATCGGTAATACCCTGAATAAAAAAATCAATCTCCTGCTTAGTTAATATTTTACCATCGCGTTTATGGCGGATAATTTCTTGTGGAAATAGGGTCATCTATTCTGCCTCCCGTGATATTCAGCAAGACCGGAAATGCGCAAGGGCAATACCGGGCTATTTTAATAATAAGCCTTTAGTTAAAACTTGTAGGTAGCCGTTAGATAATAGCCGAGTACATTATCATCGAATACATTATCACCGAGTACATCATCACGTCTCCTAAACTCAATTTTCAGGCAACTATTTCATTTTTTTGCCTTCTTCATCAATGTAATTTGTTTAACTGAAACAGTGTTTTTTTATAATTAACTTCTTTTTTAAGGTCAAAGCATCCCTGGGGCATAAATAAAAAATTTTTTATGCCCTGAAGTTATGACTTTGTTATTTTGTATTGATCGCCGAGGTAAGCTACTTTCTGGGCGGTTTGCTGTCGTGAAAGTCTATTACCTCATTTTAGAGGGGGATTTATTCCGCAACCACCGAATCTAAGGCAATAATCAGCATCTCATTGAAGCTGCTTTGACGTTCATCCGAGGTGGTTTTTTCACCCGTGCGGATATGATCTGATACGGTTAAAATACACAGTGCATTTGCGCCTTCTTCAGCCGCCACGCCATATAATCCGGCCGCTTCCATCTCAACACCTAGAATGTTGTATTTTTCCAGCGTATCAAACATCTCTGGTTCAGGGGTGTAAAAAAGATCGGCCGAGAAGATGTTGCCGACACGGACTTTAATGCCATGCGCTTTAGCTGAATTAACTGCTTTTTCGAGAAGATCATAACTGGCAATTGCCGCAAAATCATGCCCTTTAAAACGTGAACGGTTTACTTTTGAGTCGGTTGATGCGCCCATCCCAATGATCACATCACGTACTTTGATATCATTACTGACGGCACCGCAACTACCCACACGAATAATATTTTTTACGCCGTATTCACGGATCAATTCCGTTGCATAAATTGAGCAGGAAGGGATACCCATACCACTGCCCATTACCGAAATACGTTTCCCTTTATAAGTCCCGGTAAAACCAAGCATATTGCGTACATCGGTGACCTGCACCGCGTCATCTAAAAAGTTTTCTGCGATATATTTAGCACGCAACGGATCGCCGGGCATCAAAACTGTTTCTGCGAAAGCACCATCTACTGCATTAATATGAGGGGTTGTCATAATCTTTCTCCATTATTTTTGTAACTACTCAGGTCGTCGCTATTTAAGCCTATTTCATCGTTAAAAAATGCTCACAAATTCATCTGGAATGAATTTGAACATCCGCAGGATGGCCCATGGGGCAAAGTACAGGATGTACGTAGTATTTAAACGACTAAACTGCGCTTTTTCGCCTTGAACTAAGCATAAATAGCTTAGCCCTGAGCATTTACTGTTTCTTTTTGTATCTAAGGCCTCTTTTTAAAGAGAGTGCTGAATAGATACCGTTATTTTAGTTATTCACTGTGCGACTTATTATTAAGCCGTACAGTTCGGTTTAATTTTTCAAGCCGTTAATTAAAAATACTTTTGCCGTATTCGAGAGCCGGTAAATCATGGAAATCAGCAATTGACTGGCCGATATCCGCAAAACTGTCCCGTAATCCGATTGGTCCCGGTTGAATTTTCTGACCGTAGAAAATAGCCGGGATATGCTCTCTGGTATGATCGGTGCCTTTCCATGTCGGGTCACAACCATGATCTGCGGTTAATACCAGTAAATCATCTTCCTGCATTAATGCCAGCATCTCCGGTAAACGTTTATCAAAGTACTCTAAACCGGCGGCGTAACCCGCTACGTTGCGACGGTGACCAAAGTCAGCATCAAAATTAACAAAGTTAGTGAAGATAATAGTCTGATCTCCAGCCTGCTGCAGTTCATCCAGACTGACATCAAAAAGTGCTTCCAGGCCAGTGGCTTTGGTTGCCTTAGTTATCCCCTGGGCTGCGAAAATATCGGATATTTTACCCACGCTGACAACCTGACCGCCGGACTCTTTCATACGATCCAGTAACGTCGGTGCTGGTGGGGTAACAGAATAATCATGGCGATTACCTGTACGCGCAAAATTATGCTTGTCTGTGCCGTTAAAAGGGCGGGCGATAACCCGGCCAATATGATATTTATCCACCAGTTCACGGGCGATTTCACAAAGTTGATACAGCCTTTCCAGGCCAAAGGTCTCCTCATGACAGGCAATCTGGAAAACACTGTCGGCCGAAGTATAGAAAATGGGCTTGCCGGTTTTGATATGCTCTTCGCCAAGATCTTCGAGAATAGTGGTACCCGATGCATGGCAATTTCCCAAATATCCCGGTAAATCAGCACGATCTACTAATTCATCCAGCAACAACTGCGGAAAACTGTTTTGTTTTTGCTCAAAATAACCCCAGTCAAATAAAACCGGTACGCCGGCTATTTCCCAGTGCCCGCTGGAAGTATCTTTTGCCGTCGAAATCTCTTTCGCGTAGCCATAGGCCGCAATCGGCTCAACGGAAGGATCTAATCCGGCTGGAAAAGTTGATGAACTTTCAGCACAAGCGCGACCAAAACCCAGTTTGTTTAAGTTAGGAATATTAAGCGGACCGCTGCGCCCCACATCTGCTTTACCTTGTGCGCATTGTTCTGCGATATGACCCAGCGTATTTGAGCCCATATCATCAAATTTAGTGCCGTCAGCTAAGGTGCCGGTAAATTTATAGGCATCAACTGCACCGCCAACGCCAAAAGAGTCAAGTAATAGGATAATCGTACGTTTCATTAATAACCTCCAGTCTGTACTGCTTTATCTGTCAAATTCAGCTGCGTTAATAAAGCGCTTAATAAGCTTGATGCGCCAAATCGGAAATGTGCCGTATTGATCCAGTCATCTCCCATAATGTCAGCCGCAAGTTGCAGGTAGTCATTGGCAACCTGTGCATCTTTAACACCGCCGGCGGCTTTAAAGCCTACATCACGGCCAGATGCTTTTATCGCTTCGAGCATCACTTTGGTCGCAGCTAATGTTGCATTAACCGGTACTTTTCCCGTTGATGTTTTAATAAAATCTGCACCGGCATTGATACAAATTTCACTGGCTTGTTTGATCAGTTCAGGGCTTTTTAGCTCTCCTGATTCAATAATCACTTTCAGGGTGACCTGTTCGCCGCAAATATCTCGGCAGGCTTTAACCATGGTTGCGCCGATTTCAGCATTGCCGGCCATTAATGCGCGGTAAGGAAAAACAAGATCCACTTCATCGGCCCCGTAGGCAACCGCAGCACGCGTTTCTGCTAATGCGATATCCAAGTCATCATTACCGTGCGGAAAGTTAGTGACCGTCGCAATTTTGATATCAGGGGTGTTTTGCAGCTTTAATGTTTTACGCGCAATAGGGATAAAGCGCGGGTAGATACAAACGGCCGCGGTATTACCTGCGGCAGTATGCGCATCAGCACATAGTTGCATCACTTTCTGATCCGTATCATCGTCATTTAAGGTGGTGAGATCCATTAATTGGATGGCTAAACGGGATGTCTGTTGTAAATCGTTCATTATTGTATTCCTTTGATCTGATACTGAATTTATGATTAAAATCGTTATCAGTACTAATGCTTGCAATTCAGTGCGCTTAATGATGAGTAGTTAAGATCATTAAGCGGTTGTGTATTATATCAGGCGACACTTAAGGCAAAGAAAATACCGACTAAGGTTGCACTCATAAAGTTAGACAGGGTACCTGCGAGTACCGCTTTTAAGCCCAGTCTGGCGATATCTGGTCGACGTGATGGCGCTAACACACCCAGACCGCCTAATAAAATAGCCATCGAAGATAAGTTTGCAAAACCACATAAAGCAACGGTAATAATCACTTGTGAGTGT
>JBATHQ010000350.1:0-2563 GCA_049667005.1 Psychromonas sp. | reverse complement strand
TATCTAAACTTGTAAATCTCATCCCGACAGTTTGTGTGAAAGACTCTTCTACAAGTTCAAGATCGGAACTATTGAGAGACATGCTGCCATCAGGATCCTCTTCGGCATCATCTGCACTTGTCGAAACACGGCTTTGCACAATGTTAGTACCTATAGTTGATTTCTCTGTAGTTGATTCCTCTGTAGTTGATTCCTCTGCAGTTGATTCTTCGGCAGTTGATTCCTCTGCAGTTGATTCTTCGGCAGTTGATTCTTCGGCAGTTGATTCTTCGGCAGTTGATTTTTCAGCGGTTGATTCTTCGGCAGTAGATTCTTCAGCAGTTGATTCTTCTGTAGCTGGCACTTCTACAGTTGACACTTCTGCAGGCACGTCAATACAAGTTTCTGCGGAATAAGCGCTCCCAGCTTGATTAAATGCGCCGACACGATAACAATTGGTTTGACCAGCAATACCGGTAACATCTGTGTATGAGGTTGTATTGACACCTAGTGTTGCCAGAGTTAGATACTCCCCATCTGTTTTACGTTCAACAATAAATCCATCTTCGTTATTAGAGCTATCAGCCCACGACACGACCCATTGGTTGGATGCGGCAAAAGCAGGCGAAGTGACCCCCGCAGATAAACTCGCTACACCAAAAATAAAAATGGGTAGAGGTTTAAGTGTTGTAATTGGACGTCTTAGCATCGCTAAGGATAGTTGTTTAAGCATCATCTGTTTCATACCTTGTTATTAAATGTTTTTGTCTCTGTTCCCTTTTCACTGAATAAAGCTAAATTCGTATAAGCTAGCTCAGTAAATATGTGGATCAGCGACAACGTAAACTCGAAAGTTTTTTAATCTCATTAGAATAAATTTTTTCTCGTTCTCCATCTTTATATTGCGGAGAATTGGAATCTATTCCGAATGACACTTAACCATACGGTAAGTGTTTAAATTCATGCTGTTACATAAATTTTATGTATAACAACATCGGATTATCCACAACACTCGCCCACACATTGTATGTGTTTTAAACCATTGTAATATAAGCATATACTCACGATTTTTGACGTTTTGTGGTGGATGGAACTGTACTTAGATAGAGCAATGCCGTTCGATAATATCCATAAAAATGTAACTTTGTCTGAGCTCTATGGGGACGCATTAAAGCGTATTTTTTAAGCACATGCATCGCTCTTTACATTTCTTTACACAACAGCTAATACCTTCTTCTGGTATAAATGCTTTATATAATGAGTCTGTTTTATGAACTCCATCATCGTTGATCGCAACATGAGTCCCTCCGCTTATGATAGAGAAGATAGTGTGTGTTCTGGAGGGGATTTGAGCATAATGACTGCGGACAGTGCAGGGGGCGGTAGAATGATGGATTAGATAAAGGGATAAGCAAGTTGCATAAAATCAACTATGACCTGAACTCTCTTGAAAAACACCGTTGAAAATACTAGATTTTCAAATTCGAAAGCTTGCGGTATTAAAATACCTGATGAGTGGGCGTGCGATTGTAAGAAAGCACTACTGCTTTAAGATGTGAAGGTTGGAGTGACATCGATAATAGTTGCTTTCTGCTTTGTAAGAAAATGACTTAAAATACAATAATAGAAAAATCAGTAGGCTTGTGTCAATTTTTACAATGCAACTTATCAGTATTAAAGGGCTTTTATTATCCTCGCCTTTACTCTTTCCATATTTTTCCTACACTTTTAACGGTGTGGTGCAATTTCTTATTCAAGCTGGCGATGGGGTATGCGGGCTTTAATGCACGGAAGTAGAAAGTTTAGTTCCATTAATTTAATAGATAGTGTTAGGGATGTTAAATGAACATGAAAGTTCTAAATGAAGATGAAATTTCTGACAACTTACAATCCTCAGAAGTATTAAATTTAAGCATGTACTCACGCGTTTTTAGGGGCTTGTCGGGCCTAGAGTCACTTCGTAATGAATGGGAAGGGCTCCATGATTTTTGTGATTTGTGGGCGCGCTTCGAGTGGTATTTTGCTTACTTGAAAAATTTGGCCGTTGATAGTGATAATGTATTTTTAATCCAGATTGTTGCAGGCGATGAAACGGTCGCGATCATACCGGCAGAAATTTCCAAGCAGAGAATGCTTCCTTTTGGAAATCTTAAGGTATTGTCTCTGGCACACCATTCACATCTCGCTATTACTGATTTCCCTCTCGCTTCCCGAGTCAATCTAAACGAAGTATCTAAGTTGATGCTTGAATCCTTGCGAACACTTCCGGTGCATTGGGATATGATCAGATGGCCTCGAATTATGCATTCATCCAATGCTATAGGTATTGCTCGTTCGATTAATGACTGTTCCATCTACATACGACAGAGTGAGCCCTGTAACACCATTGATACAAAAAAGTCTTTTGATGATTTATACAACTGTTTTTCGCGCAAGATGCGCAGGAATCTCAGGGCGTACAAAAGATCCATGGATAAATCTTTCGTTTGGCACATAGAGACAAGCAGGATTGCCAAAGATCCTGGTCCTAGCTACGAAGAATTCATGCGAATAGAGTCTTCTGGATGGAAAGGATCTTCTGGTT
>JBATHQ010000349.1:0-2163 GCA_049667005.1 Psychromonas sp. | reverse complement strand
GTTATTAGTTATTAGTTATTAGTTATTAGTTATTAGTTATTAGTTATTAGTTATTAGTTATTAGTTATTAGTTATTAGTTATTAGTTATTAGTTATTCTAGTGTGGGTTTTGCGGGATACTCGGTGCGGTCACGGCCTTGAAGCTATTTTAACTGCCTTCTTCGATTAAGGGGCTTCCATATTTAGCATGACTCAGGGGAATCACTTTTAATAGTTCAATCCTTTTCCCGTCAATAATTTGTAAGGCAGAATGTATCAAACTGTTATTGTTAGCAATGATATTGATATCATAATGTTGCTTTTCATAGGTAAATTTCACTCTTAAAATCCCATTTTCTAGAAACCAAACGCCGTCAATATTTATATGAGCAAATAATTCACTGATTTGTAGTACATTATTTTCTTGGAACTGTAATAACAACGACAGGTTTTGCTTTGACAGAATAATCCATGATCTTGAAACAACTTCATTTTCGTGCAATTTTCTTTTTTCTAACTCCCAGAGGATAAAACGGCCTTCCGTTGCCATGAAAATACGGTCTTCATCACTCAACTGCTTAAACGGCAAAGTAATGTTTTTCGGACTGCTTTTTTCATAATGAAACAGAATAACTTTGCGTTCTAACTCGCTCAAACGGGAGTAGTGAGTCATAAATAACTATCCTTTAAAAAACGGCTGTTACTACGAATTAAGATAAAAAATAAAACTGCTTAAATTCCAATCTTTTTGGGAAGAAGAATGCTAGATAGGGCAAAGATAATACATATTGCAATCAATTTAACGCTACGAGTGTATTAATATGATTGCAATCAAAAAAAATCACAGAGGAAAATGACGTTTTAGCGCATTGCTCACAAGTTTCGGATATATCCAATGGCACCTTTCAAAGGTATATATAACTCAACTGGGTTCGGATTAGGGGTGGGCTTGGATTAGGAGCACAGCAGATAAGATAGTAATGGATATCTTATCTGCTGCTGTTAATAGGCAGTCTTGCTAACTTATTCCTTTTCTGCTTTTGTCACTTTTCCTTTAACTGCGCGTTTTTTGGTTTGTTCTTCAACCCAGTTGCCGTCGACAAACCTTGCTGTCCAGCCTGTCGCTTTCTTATCAACTTCGGTCATCACATATTGCTCTTTATTTTTTCGACTAAAGCGGACAATGGCAGGGTTTCCTTGCGGATCCTGTTGTGGCGCTTCTGCTAAATAATAAAACTTAGGTGAAATTCTGTCTTTAAAATGCGCCAGTTCCGATACCTTGGGTGCACGCGTTTCACGTGAACGCGGGAAGGTACTGGCTGCAAGGAATAGACCCGCTGCTCCGTCTCTAAGAATAAAGTAAGCATCGCTCTGCTCACAGGGTAATTCAGTTAAATGTACCGCATCTTCTTTTGGTGGAGCCACTTCACCACTGCGTAATATTTTACGGGTGTTTTTGCACTCTTCATTGGTGCAACCCATATATTTACCGAAACGTCCCTCTTTTAACTGCATATCACTGCCGCATTTGTCACATTCGACAACCGGGCCGTCGTAGCCTTTAATTTTAAACTCCCCCTGTTCAACAAGATGACCATCACAGAGAGGATTATTACCACAAACATGCAGTTTTCTTTTTTCATCGACCAGATAGCTGTCCATCGCCATATCACATTTTGGACAGCGTTGTTTTGCCATTAGCGCCGCAGTTTCAACATCTTCACTTGCTAAGACATCAATAGCTTCTTCTCCACTCACTAAGTTGATCGTGGTTTTACAGCGCTCTTTGGGTGGCAATGCATACCCGGAGCATCCTAGGAAAACGCCTGTTGAAGCTGTTCTGATGCCCATTGCTCTGCCACAGGTAGGGCAACGTATCTCTTCAATGATAACCGGATCGTTAAGGCGCATACCGCCCTCTTCTGGAGGCAATTCCGCTTTTTCCAATAAGGTAGTCAGATCTTTGTAGAAATGATCTAATTGCTCTTTCCAATTGGCTTTACCTTCCGCAATCGCATCGAGATTACGCTCCATTTGCGCAGTGAAATCATAACTCATTAATTCAACGAAATTCTCACTGAGACGGTCACTAACAATTTCGCCCATTTTAACCGCATAAAAACGGCGCTTATCCGCTTTTACATAACCGCGATCCTGAATGGTTGAAATGATACTTGCATAGGT
>JBATHQ010000348.1:0-6428 GCA_049667005.1 Psychromonas sp. | reverse complement strand
TATAAAAGGGGGCTTACTTTATCCTTGATAAATAGTTGTCCAATCTGCATAAAAAGTGCTTTTTTAAGCATATTAATGCAATCAGTTAATGATTTTTTGCCATTGAGTAAAAATTTTATTGGTCAATTAAGGCTAAGATCTATAAAATGTCCCGAATTTGCCAAAGTTTATGATTTTTTGGTGGAAAAAATCATAATTTTCCTCCGCTAATCGTGAAGTTTATTTTATTTCCCCACGGAGGTTATTTTGAGTCATTCTGCCATATTGGTATTGGAAGATGGAACTGTATTTGAAGGTATTTCGATCGGTGCTGATGGTAGTTCCATCGGAGAGGTTGTTTTTAACACATCAATGACAGGCTATCAGGAAATACTAACTGATCCATCATACGCACGCCAAATTGTTACATTAACCTACCCCCATATCGGAAATACTGGAACAAATGATGAAGACGAAGAGTCTACATCAATTCATGCCTGCGGTTTAGTTATTCGTGATCTGCCACTCCTTGCTAGTAATTTTCGTAACCAAGCTTCATTAAGTGATTACCTCAAAGCGCATAATGTCGTCGGTATTGCTGAGATCGACACGCGTAAGCTGACACGTATTTTACGTGAAAAAGGGGCTCAGGCGGGTTGTATTGTTGCCGGTGAAAATATCGATGTAGCAAGTGCACTTGCACAAGCCAAAGCATTCCCTGGTCTTAAAGGGATGGATTTAGCAAAAGAAGTCACTACTGATAAGGCATATAACTGGTCACAGGGAAGCTGGACATTAACCGGTGGTTTACCTGCAGCAACGACGGATGCCAAATATCATGTTGTTGCCTATGATTACGGCGTTAAACGTAATATTTTACGTATGCTTGTTGACCGTGACTGTCGTTTAACGGTTGTGCCTGCACAAACGCCTGCTTCTGAAGTGTTAGCAATGAACCCTGATGGTGTGTTTTTATCAAATGGCCCAGGGGACCCAGAGCCTTGTACCTATGCGATTGAAGCGATTCAAGAAATTTTAAAAACGGATATTCCAGTTTTTGGTATTTGCTTAGGCCATCAACTACTTGCGCTGGCAAGTGGTGCAAAAACATTAAAAATGAAGTTTGGTCATCATGGTGCTAACCACCCGGTGAAAGACTTAGATCGTAATGTTGTTATGATCACCAGCCAAAACCACGGCTTCGCAGCTGACGAAAAAACACTGCCTGAAAACCTACGTGCAACGCATGTTTCCCTGTTTGATGGTTCGCTACAAGGTATTCATCGTACTGATAAAGCTGCATTCAGTTTCCAAGGTCATCCGGAAGCAAGTCCCGGACCACACGATGCTGCACCGTTATTTAATCACTTCATCGAATTGATTGAACAGTACAAAAAAGCGTAGTTAACAGAGAATAATAGAAAGGTAAATTTCAGATGCCAAAACGTAATGACTTAAAAACCATCCTTATTCTTGGTGCAGGACCGATTGTTATCGGCCAAGCCTGTGAGTTTGATTACTCTGGTGCACAAGCTTGTAAAGCATTAAAAGAAGAAGGTTACCGTGTTGTACTGGTTAACTCTAACCCGGCAACCATTATGACTGACCCGGAAATGGCCGATGCCACTTATATCGAACCCATTCACTGGCAAGTTGTTGAAAAAATTATCGCTAAAGAGCGTCCTTGTGCGGTGTTACCGACCATGGGCGGACAAACCGCATTAAACTGTGCGTTAGAGCTTGAATCTAAAGGTGTGTTAGCGAAATACAATGTTGAGATGATCGGTGCGACTGCCGATGCTATCGATAAAGCGGAAGATCGTAGCCGCTTTGATGCGGCGATGAAAAAAATCGGCCTTGAGTGTCCGCGTGCGGGTTTTGCCCATAATATGGAAGAAGCTTACGCTGTTTTAGACATGGTTGGTTTCCCTTGTATTATCCGTCCTTCATTTACAATGGGCGGCACCGGCGGCGGTATCGCTTACAATAAAGAAGAGTTTGATGATATCTGCTCTAATGGCCTGGATCTTTCTCCTACCTCTGAGTTGTTAATTGATGAGTCATTGATTGGCTGGAAAGAGTATGAAATGGAAGTGGTTCGCGACAAAAATGATAACTGTATTATTGTTTGTGCGATTGAAAACTTCGATCCTATGGGCATTCATACTGGAGACTCAATTACCGTTGCGCCGGCGCAAACATTAACCGATAAAGAATATCAGTTAATGCGTAATGCCTCTTTAGCGGTACTGCGTGAAATCGGCGTTGAAACGGGTGGGTCAAACGTACAGTTTGGTATCAATCCAGCAGACGGCCGAATGGTATTAATCGAGATGAATCCGCGTGTATCCCGCTCATCAGCATTAGCGTCTAAGGCAACGGGTTTTCCGATTGCTAGAATCGCGGCCAAATTAGCCGTGGGTTATACATTAGATGAATTGCAAAATGATATCACTGGCGGTAAAACACCCGCTTCATTTGAACCAACTATCGATTACGTTGTAACAAAAATTCCGCGTTTTAACTTTGAGAAATTTGCCAACTCAAATGATCGTTTAACGACACAGATGAAATCTGTGGGTGAAGTGATGGCGATTGGCCGTAACCAGCAAGAGTCTCTGCAAAAAGCACTGCGTGGTTTAGAAGTTGGCGCAGATGGCTTCAACCCGATGGTTGACCTGAACGATCCTGGTGCGAAAGATAAAGTATTATACGAGCTACGTGAAGCGGGCGCTGAGCGTATCTGGTACATCGGTGATGCATTCCGACTGGGTATGACCATGGATGAAATTCATGAACTTACCAGAATTGATAAATGGTTCTTGGTGCAGATTGAAGATCTGATTCTTGAAGAAGCTAAAATCGCAGAAGGCGGTTTCCGTGGTTTAGATAAAACTGTTCTTAAACGTCTAAAGCGTAAAGGTTTTGCTGATAGTCGTATCGCCTCTGTGGTCGGTGTGGTCGAGTCGGAAATCCGTAAATTACGTGAACATTTTGAACTGCATCCGGTATACAAACGTGTTGATACATGCGCGGCTGAATTTTCATCTGATACTGCCTACATGTATTCTACTTACGATGAAGAGTGTGAAGCAAACCCGTCGGATCGCGAGAAAATAATGATTATCGGTGGTGGCCCTAACCGGATCGGTCAAGGTATCGAATTTGATTACTGTTGTGTACACGCGGCAATGGCAATGCGTGCCGACGGTTATGAAACCATTATGGTTAACTGTAATCCGGAAACCGTTTCTACCGATTACGATACATCGGATCGCTTATACTTCGAACCTATCACCTTAGAAGATGTATTAGAAATTGTGCGCATCGAAAAACCTAAAGGGGTTATCGTTCAATATGGTGGTCAAACACCACTTAAATTAGCACGTGCATTGGAAGCTGCTGGTGTGCCGATTATTGGTACTTCACCGGAAGCAATTGACCGTGCAGAAGACCGTGAGCGTTTCCAGCAGGTGGTTGAACGTTTAGGCTTAAAACAGCCTGAAAATGACACTGTAACAACACTTGAACAAGCCGTTGAGTCTGCAAAAAATATCGGTTATCCGCTGGTGGTCCGTCCCTCTTATGTATTAGGTGGTCGTGCCATGGAAATCGTTTATGATGAAATTGATTTGCGTCGTTATTTCAAAGATGCTGTCAGTGTTTCTAACGAATCACCGGTCCTGCTGGATCGTTTTCTTGACGATGCAATCGAAGTGGATATCGATGCTATTTGTGATGGTACTGACGTGTTAATCGGCGGTATTATGGAGCATATCGAGCAAGCAGGTGTTCACTCTGGTGACTCTGCATGTTCATTACCTGCCTACTCATTAAGTGCTGAAATTCAAGATGAGATGCGTGGTTACATTCGCGCACTTGCTTTAGAGCTTGGGGTTGTCGGTTTAATGAACACGCAGCTTGCTGTTAAAGATAACGAAATCTATATGATTGAAGTTAACCCACGTGCTGCGCGTACCGTACCCTTTGTTTCTAAAGCGACTGGTGTGGCGATTGCTAAAATTGGTGCCAGCGTGATGGCGGGTAAAACACTTAAAGAATTAGGTCTGACTAAGGAAATTATTCCACCTTATTATTCAGTAAAAGAGGTGGTTTTACCGTTTAATAAATTCCCGGGTTCAGATCCTATTTTAGGTCCTGAAATGCGCAGTACGGGTGAAGTGATGGGTGTGGGTAACACCTTTGCTGAAGCCTACGCCAAAGCGGCACTTGGTTCGATCAAAGACGTACAGAATATAGGGCGTGTACTACTTTCTGTGCGTAACAGTGACAAAGGGCGTATTGCTAAATTAGCCAGCCAGTTAATTGACTTAGGTTATGAAATTGATGCAACAGAAGGCACCATGAATGTACTTAAAGAGGCGGGTGTTGAAGCGCGCTTAGTTAATAAAGTACATGAAGGTCGTCCGCATATTCTGGATCGTATTAAAAATGATGAGTATACCTACATGGTTAATACCACCGAAGGGCGTTTAGCGATTGAAGATTCACGTCAACTGCGTCGTGCCGCATTACGTTACAAGGTGAATTACACGACCACCTTAAATGGCGCACTGGCTACATGTCAGGCTCATTATGCGGATCCAACAGCAAGCGATGCCACTGTCAATTCAGTACAAGAGTTACATAAGCGTATCAACTCTTAATATTAACCTAAATGTAATTCTGATAGCCGCCCTTGATTGGGTGGTTAATAAAAAGGCTGACCAATTAATTGGTCAGCCTTTTTTTATGTTTAATTCCCGCCTTTTTTCTATTTTGATTTTTAACGCTGTTAACTTCAGCGAACTACTGCTTTATTGCTTATACTTTTGGCAATACCAGGCATAACATTCTTTTCCTTTATCTGAGCAATGGAGCAAGCAGTGCATGATTTGGCGGATGTTAAACAGATTTTACTGTTAGGGATTGCTCTGGCTGTCGGACTGCTGATTGGTATTGAACGCGGCTGGAAACTACGTGAAGCGAAAGAAGGAGAGCGCATTGCCGGGTTGCGTACCTATGGTCTGATCGGCCTGCTTGGTGGTACGGCAGGATTATTATTTGAGTACATGGGCGCGTCTGTTTTTGCCGTGGTTTATTTGGGCTTTACTGTCGCAGTAACGGCTGCTTATATCGCATTGCGTCGCAATAGCAATGATGTAAGTATTACCAGTCTGGTGACTATGTTACTGACCTTTATATTAGGCAGTTTAGTGGTCTTAGATCATATCAATCTTGCCGCTTCTGCTGCGGTGGTAACCGTTCTGTTGTTACGTTTTAAGACAGTATTACATGCCTGGTTGAGAAAGTTGGGAGAACAGGAGTTGCACGCGGCGATCCAACTGTTGCTGATCTCCGTTGTGCTGTTACCGGTTCTGCCCGATCAAGGTTATGGCCCCTGGCAGGCTTTTAACCCTTATGAGGCGTGGTGGATGGTGGTGTTAATCGCGAGCATTTCATTTGTCGGTTATTTCAGCATGAAAGGCTCTGGCGCTGAAAAGGGCATTATTTTAACCGCTCTGGCGGGAGGGTTGGTATCCTCGACCGCTTTAACGTTACATTTTTCACGCCTTTACCAGAAACAACCTGCGATGGAGAGGATCCTGGCTTCCGGTATTTTGCTGGCATGCGCGATGATGTTTCCACGCATGCTACTGGTGGCAAGTTTAATTAATCCGGCATTATTTGCTGTTATAGTAGCCCCTATGGCGACGATGACCCTGCTAACATTTTTTTCCGCTGCGTTAATTTGGCGTAAGAATGGCTATAAAGCAGCTGAAGATGTCTCTCATCTGGTTAGCCCGCTGGAGCTGAAGTCTGCGCTTTTTTTCGGCGCTCTGCTGGTTTTAGTCCTGATGTTGGGTAAGGCAGCCGAACATTATTACGGTGAAACAGGGGTTTATATGCTGGCGCTGCTATCCGGTATTGCCGATGTTGATCCTATTAACTTAACCCTGTCGCAAATGAGTCGCGTAGATTTATCGCTTGATGTGGCCGTATTAGGAATCGTTATTGCCGCATCTACGAATACGCTGGTTAAAGCCGGGCTGGCAATTATTGTCGGCGGGAAAAATATGCTCCTGCAGGTTTTTCTGCCCCTGTTTATGAGTGCTAGCGCCGGGTTGCTGGTGACCTGGCTGATCAGGTAGAAGCTTATTTCATCCCATTGGCAGTATGTTCCGGTAACTGATAAGCCCTAACTTAAACTAAGCAGGGGATAAGCTTTTACCAGTGGTAATGTCTGCAGTGCTTTGTTCCATTAAAGCATGGTCAGGACATCACAGAACAAAGCGCAATAGGCATGAGGGTATGTTGTCAGCTAATGTCATTATGTAATGCCGATAACGGAATACTCCGCTAAGTTGGATTTTGCCCACTTCATCAATAACTGGGCAGGGTGTTTCTGTTAATATTCGCTTAAGCAGCTGATTGCCAGTGACAGGTTA
>JBATHQ010000347.1:0-1634 GCA_049667005.1 Psychromonas sp. | reverse complement strand
TCATATTTCGGTATTATTTAACCCATTAACGCCTCGAATCTCTGCTCGATCTGTAACTCGGGCATTGACTATGGATTTTTCATCCGTAGTTTACTGGACGGGAATTTTATTGCTTGGTATAAGCGGACGATAGGCCAATATTGAATTATGTAAACTCCATAATAAGGCTCTCACCACCTATTATAAAAAACGTGCGCAAAACCAGTTACCATCAAGCTTTTTCCAGGTGAAGTAAAAAACCGAAATCACCACTTTAATAAACACTCTTCATGGATATTCCCTTTGTTTTTGCTACATTCCTTTCAATAATGGCTATGGAATTACTTTACAGGCTGTATCCTATAGGCTACAGTTTGATCTATGAAATATTCAATTGAAAAAACATTACTTTTTGATAACTGGTTATCCAAGCTAAAGGATAGAACGGCAAAGACAGCTATATTAATGCGTATTATGAGAGCAGAAAATGGCAACTTTGGAGATGTAAAAAGTGTCGGAACACCTGTACAAGAGATGCGGATTTTTGTTAGCAAAGGTTATCGAATCTATTTCACTGTACGTAATAATAAAATCATTATCTTATTAAATGGTGGTCATAAAGGTACACAACACCAAGATATTGAAAAAGCGCATAAATTACTAATAGAAATGGAGAGTTAATATGCCAAATAAAACAACCCCATTTAATCCGTTTGATTACATGGATACCCAAGATGAAATCAATGCTTTTTTACGTGAATGCTTAGAAGACGACGATCCAAATGTTTTTGTTTCAGCATTGGGGCACTTAGTGAAAAAGCATGGTGTTGCTGATGTAGCAGAGGTGACGGGACTAAGCCGTGAGAGTTTATATAAAACGTTCAACGGAAATACTCAGCCTAAATGGAGTACCATATTTAAAGTAACCAATGCAATTGGACTGCACTTGGCGGTAGCTTAAATAAATTCGTACGCCACCAACAGTTACACTGTAACTTTTAAATGCAAGTAAACACCGAAAAGGCTACCGTTTAGGTAGCTTTGGGTTAGTTCATTTTATTACCTATTATTGTCAATATTGGTTTTTCAAAGATAAATAGCTTAACGTGTTAATAATTCATTTCCCTGCTCGCTTGAAGGCTATATTTAGAGCACTGATGCCTTTACGAGAAACCGTGCATGAACTTGTCAGATTAGACTGGGCTTGGCAAACGGCACTTTTTGCTTGATCCTATTTTGACCTGGTGTAATAGAGCAATAATTTGGCGTAAACGAGGCGTAATTTAGGCGTAAACCTGCCTAAGCCGCAGGTAACCAAAAAACACCAAGTTTAATTGAAACAATAAAATAAGTGTTCTAAGCATGATTGATGTAACCGTGTTTTTGGAATTCTAAATCACTATGATGGGAGTTCGAATCTCTCCACCCCTGCCACATTATTTATGAAGCCTCGACAGTTTACTGTTGAGGCTTTATTATTTCTGGGGGGAATCACCACCTGCTTTTTATTTAATGGCTAATACGTCTGTCTCATAGGGCCTTTAACTTTATCTGCCATTTCGCGCATCTATTTTGGTGTGTTGCATAAAAAAAACTAAAAATAAATCTATGCAACTACCCGCTTATAGGTTAATATTCTTTCTGCTCTGTAATTA
>JBATHQ010000346.1:0-3015 GCA_049667005.1 Psychromonas sp. | reverse complement strand
TCTTTTTAAGCGTAGGAAAAGTGGATGAAAGCAAGCCTTTGATTGCAGTAACCATTTGTTCGAATTTCATAAAATAGTATGGAACGATTGTGAACAGCTTTAGTTGCCCTCGAAGGGGTGAAGAACGGGACGTTCGGAATCAAATCAATAACAAAGTCGAAAAAGAAGTTTTCTGTCCGGCCAGTATTCATTTTAACAGGCATAAATGAGTAAGATAATTATCAGATTTGCTAATCCAGAGTTAAGGTTATTTATACGTCAGACAGGAGTTATATTTATTTATAACGAAAAGCATCGCTTGTGCAATCACTTATCTGCACCGAAACGAGGAATTTGCACAATGACCACTAAACCCTAGAGCACCATATAGTTTAAAAATTAAGCAGCTAAATTTAGTGAAATATGTAAATTAGTGATCATGGCGGTTCGGTTTAAGTCGAACTCATTTAACCTTAATCCAATGTACCGGGCTCTCGGCCCCTTTCTATTGCAAACAGATGCCAGAGAGTGCTCAACTTTGACTCGCTCTCTGGCATTTGCTCGTCCTTCTGCCGTTTCAATGTAAAAGGCCAACTCCTGCATCATTTTCTCGTCTTTATGAATCGATACAATTCGACCTCGTTTTGACGAAGTACATTGGGCTTTTTGCTGACATTCATTGCATTTATTCGCCGGGAATTTGGCTCTTTCCTCTTTTTTCCCGCTTATAGACACTGTATTTCCTGCCGGACAGGTTACTTGAGCTAACGTCAAATCAATTTTAAAGGCTTTTTTGCTATATTTACCTTTAGCTGCCGGTGTCCAAGGCTTGGCGATGACATTTTTCCCTTCCTTATATAGCTCTGCAGTCCAATCCGCGGCTAAATATCCGCGATCGATACTCATTTCTCCAACCGAGCCGTATCTAAGCACTTTCGGTTTTAACAATTCGCTTGCTTTATGCTCGGCTTCATTTGCCGGACGCAGGCAAGTCGCCAGTATTAATTTACTCTCCAAATCAATCGCAATATGTTGTTTAAAGCCATTGATTGTACGTGAGCTGGATTTACGTCCATGGCGCATATCTGGATCTGAAATTGAAATCCGCCTATCCGCTGCCGTTCCTTTTATTATTCGACTGCCGCCATCTGGATCAGGCTCAATATTCTGTGTTAATACGGTACTAAGAAGAGACAGACTTTCTTTTAATTCTTTGTGCTCTGTAACATAGCTCGGCTGCTTTTCAATCCATTGCTCTATTGCCGTGACATCTAATAGTAACGTGTTGATAGCATTGTGTTTTTCAGCGGGATCTGACCAGTCAATGTCTAAAGCGGCTTTTATGCTACTTACCCCTATCAACTTGGCGCCCGCTTCCAGAATGATTCTTTCCGCAGTAACTTGCTTGATATGAGCTGCGCAATCGACAATGAGCTCAAGCGCATGCCCGACTAAATTAAAAGTATCTTCAACACGTCCTGCCCCTTGCAATGGTGCAGAATCTAGCGCTACTCTAAGCTGTGTTGAGCCGAATCCACCAAATTCTTTAGCAATATGAACCGTATGCTCCAGCAATGTTACGTCCATGTTATGCTTGATAAGCCGGTGACGGAAGTCGCAAAGTGTTCCCTGTGAAAATGGCGGGCTTTCATCACTTAAACAGTTAAGGACCATTTGCCAACGCTTATCAAACATAGCTTCCTGGGTGGCGCCGGCATCAGATTTTTGTTCATATGTTTGTAACAGTGTCGCCATCGCTAATTGTGCGGCTGGTACGGGTGGTTTTCCTTTCGGGTGATCGGCATACATGGCTATCAGTTGCTTGTTAATGTCGTCATTGAAAATCAGATGGCGATACTTTCTTAAGAAAACGAACAGTTTTCCATGACTTTTAAGTCTTTTACAAATTAACTCTTCTTTTTTAGTAAGTGCAACAGGGCACTCCCAGTAACGGTCATTTAACATGAAAAAATACACTCTTTAGCTGACAATAATGTGTATTTGATCATGAATTTAAAGGAATGTCGATCTGGTTATATTTTGAACTGATCGGTCCTCTAGCAACAGATGCATTTGATCATACAAGAAAAAACCAATCCCTGTACCACGCAGAGCAATTGCTTCAGCCTGTCAATATAGCACTTGTCCGATTAAACCGATTTCCCAATATAACCTTGAATATGTACCGGGTTTGAATGTTAACAATTCAGAAAAGAGGCAGAAAGTAAAAGCAGTCAGAAAAAGTGGGGTAATGGCTTGATTATTTCTGCTTGTCTAACTAACTAAATATTTTACTATAATAAACCCATCGCCAGAGCCTGCGGCGATGCTTCCCTTGGCCGCTTAGTCTGTGTAACAGCTGTCCCAATCGCCGTAGTTAGCGTCACCCACTAACACTTGTAACTCAACGTCGCCTAGTTCTTTAACAATGATTGCGTTAATCATTTCTAGCACTGCATTCACATCTTCTTGTTCTGTGAAGAAATTAATCGCCACGTGGTATTGCTCATTAAAATAAGCAACAAACACATCCCAACCTTGTTGCTGCTGGCATTCAAGTAAAGCAGTGTCGACTTGGTCGAACTTTTCAATGTCACCGCTAAAACGGATCTCTGCGCAGGTTTGAGCAAAAGGACCAATGGCCATTTTTTTCATATGACGGGCTTTGTGGTGACTTTTAAGTTCTGGTTTGGCCATTTCTGGAACGGTAATAATATTCATGAGTTACCTATTTAAAATTTGAGGGATGTAGACACATCTATAAAGGTTTTGCTAAGCGCTGACCTTATCGAGGAGCGGGAGCTTAGACTAGCTTGCCTAGCTACGCAAGTGGAAGCGAAATCATGCCTATTTTGCGTATTCCGGCTCAACGTGAACACCTGATCTTTCAATGCATGTTCTAAAAGTAGTGATACTCAAATCATTTGACCCGGAGTAAACCAGGACATCCATAAACATCTTCATACCGTCAGACCTTTGTTAATGGCAACAATATCATGGGTTGATAAACTGGTTGGCAGGGTAAGCTGTCCTGAG
>JBATHQ010000345.1:0-10052 GCA_049667005.1 Psychromonas sp. | reverse complement strand
CGGTTTAAGTCTTTTTGACTTTGAATGACTGCCAACGGTGTTTTCAGGCTATGTGCCAGATCCGAGAGCGCATTACGATAACGCTTGCGTTGATTCTGCTCGGTATTAAGCAGAGCATTAAGTTGTCGGGCAACGGCTTGTAGTTCGGCTGGGTAAGTCGTTTTAAGCTGATTAACATGACCCTGTTCTACCTCCTGGAGTTCCCGAGTGAACTGAGCCAGAGGTTTTATGGTCCATGATAACCAGGCTATCTGCACAACAACCAGCAACGCCATTAAGATAAGTAACCAGGTCCAGAGGTGTTTTGTAAATTGCTTAACCTGCTGTTTAAATTCGGCTTGATCTTTAATAATATGGATGGTGATCGGAAACGGCGTTGTTTTCTTTGAGTCGAGGTGCTGTTCAAAACGAGCACTAAAGCTGTAGATCAGGTAAGCTTTACCATAAAGTTTTATCTCCGAAAATTCACTTTGCCCTGCAGGTGGACTTGGTAAGGCGTTCGGTGCCTCGAAACCCAGAAATGAGATAGACTGCCAGAGGATCTTGGGCGAGTTGCTGTTTATTGTCCTCTGCTGCATTGGGAGTCTTGCATTGTCATTCGACTTATCAACAACCGGAGTCGAGATCAGTGCATATAAACCCGACTGAATCACATTAAACTGATTTTCCAATAACAGCTCAGGCATCAGCAGTTGCTTATTTTCGACCTCGGTGACCGCCAGCACCGCAGAAACATAAGCGCTGAGCTCGTTTCTGGTGGCTATCTTTGCCTGTTGTTTAAATGCATCGTTTAAGGCCAGACCGATTAAGGGCATTAGCACTAATATCATCAGCAGGGCGCTAAGAATAAGCCTGACTTTGAGTGAACCTAGGGCGCGCTTATTTTTAATTAGTTTGTCGGTTTGGGCGCTCATTAATCGGAATCTTGGCTTTTTGTCAGTGGTGTCAGACGGTAACCTTGTCCTCTTAAGGTTTCAATCAGCCCATATTCGTTATCGGGATCGAGCTTTTTTCTTAAACGTCGCACAAAAACTTCGATCACATTGGAGTCGAGATCAAAATCCTGATCGTAAATATGCTCAGTAAGCACCGTTTTAGATTTAACTTCACCCGGATGCAGCATGAAATATTCAAAGAGTTTATATTCGGACCCGCTTAAGGTGATGAATTGATCGCCTCTTTTAACTTCAAGGCTACTGGTATTTATGCTGAACGGGCCATTATTAATAACCGGACTGGCTTTACCCGCTGAGCGACGAATTAATGCTTTCAGGCGTGCCACTAGCTCTTCCGGATAAAATGGCTTGGTGAGGTAGTCATCAGCGCCGGCATCGAGTCCTGCAACTTTATCTTGCCAGCTATCCCGTGCGGTTAAAATTAAAATGGGAAAGTCACGCTGTTGCCCTCTTAGCTGTGTGATTAACTCAATACCATTGAGTTTAGGTAAACCAATGTCGATAATAGCGGCATCATAGGCATATTCAATACCCTGAAAGAGACCTTCTTCACCATCGCTGGCGACATCAACCAGATAGTTAGATTCGCTTAAGTGCTCTTTCAGGTTGGTCTGCAGATCGAGATCATCTTCTACTAACAGTATTCTCATTATAGGATCCTCTTGCCATCTGTAAAAGTATTCCTAAAAGGGTCAATTCCTGCTGAGACGGCCGGTTTCTGCATCGACAGAAACATAAAAGACCACTCCCTCTTTGGATAGCATTTTAACCTCATAACCGGGGTGGTTATTGACGCTGCTTGATTGGGCTTTGAGTACTTTACCTCGAAATTGGCGCTGGGCAAGTTGAATTGCCTGGGCGCGACTCTTGACCTTAAGCTTTAATGATTGTTCGCTGCTGCTTGCTGTCTTGCTGTTTTTAGCAGATGATTGATCACTGCGGGCTGAGGTTGCAAAAGGCAGTGTTAAGCAAATTGTCAGTATCAACATCGAAGCTATTTTCATTAAATGCACTACCCTCTTTAAAATAACCATTATATATGCAGTCTAATGAATAATGAGCAAGTTGTCATCCAGGTAAAACGGTTGCTCAGTAAAATAAAGTATAAATAGATCTTATTTAAAATTAATAACCAACTAAAAATCCATATAATTACAAATGCTTAGTTGTTTTGAAAACAAGCCATATTTTAATGAGTTATATCTAAATGTATGTGCAGGCGTGATTTGATAAATGTATTTTTGCCAAAATTACGCAGAGATAAAAAAGCACAATGCGGTCTTCTCTTATTTATATCAGGTGCGGAGGATTTTATTGTTTTTGATTATTTTCATTAAATATCAATCAATTAAAGAGTTATGGTCATTGTCTGGTGGATCATTTATTTTACTTGACCAGCAGCTTTTATCCTATCACTATAAGTAATATTAACGTTCTCCTCCTTGTCACGCAGTTAACCAATCAACAGTAAGAGATAATAAAATGTCAGCAGATCATGAACATACTAACGTACGTCTAACTCAATACAGCCATGGCGCCGGTTGCGGATGTAAAATTTCGCCGAAAGTCTTAGATAGCATCCTGCAATCGTCACTGCCTAACTTTCAAGATCCCAACTTATTAGTAGGCAATGAGAATAAAGATGACGCTGCTGTGTATGATCTTGGCAACGGCAGTTGTGTTATTAGTACAACGGATTTCTTTATGCCGATTGTGGATGATCCTTTTGATTTTGGCCGGATCGCTGCAACCAACGCGATCAGTGATATTTACGCAATGGGTGGTAAGCCAATAATGGCGATTGCCATTCTCGGCTGGCCTATCAATAAACTGGATCCGAGTATCGCCGCGCGTGTTATTGACGGTGGTCGTTCAGTTTGTCATGCCGCGGGAATTTCATTAGCTGGCGGACATAGTATTGATGCTCCCGAGCCTATCTTCGGACTTGCCGTTACCGGCATTGTCGGCAGCGATAAAGTTAAACAAAATAGCCGGGCTAAAGAGGGGGATCTGCTGTTTTTGTCCAAACCTCTCGGCATTGGTATTTTAACCACTGCAGAAAAAAAGGGATTGCTGCAGCCGCTACACAAAAACTTGGCGCGAGATACTATGTGTTTGCTCAATAAAGTGGGAGCAGAGTTTGCGTATATTGATGGTGTAAATGCGATGACCGATGTGACCGGTTTTGGTTTGCTCGGACACTTGTCGGAAATTTGTGAAGGCAGTGGTTTATCTGCATCGCTTGATTTTGAGGCTATTCCCAGATTAGATGCCATTGAATTTTATGTCGGGCAAGGTTGTGTTCCCGGCGGTACTGAGCGTAATTTTGACAGTTATGGCCATAAAGTTGTCGCACTGGATAAGCTCCAGAAAGCCATTTTATGCGATCCGCAAACGTCGGGTGGTCTACTGATCTCCGTTGCGCCGGAGAGCAGCGAAATATTATTAAAAACAGCAGAAATGAATGGTGTTAAATTGTCTCTGATTGGCAAAATGCAAGCAGCAGACACAGAGCAAGCACTTATTTCAGTGCTATAAAAAATGAGTGAATTAAAGGCTATGCAAGATCAGACCCAAGAGCAGCAATTATATCGTTCCCTGTTATTGTCAAAAACGCCGATGATTGACCTCAGAGCGCCCGTTGAGTTTTCGCTGGGCGCATTTCCTGAAAGTTATAACTTACCGTTGATGACCGATAGTGAGCGCGAGCAGGTTGGTACTTGTTATAAAAATAGCGGCCAGGAGGCTGCGATGGCCCTTGGCTACCAGTTAGTCGCCTCTGACATCCAAAATCGTATTGATCAATGGGTGCAGTTTAAACAGACAAACCCAACGGCCTGGCTGTACTGTTTTAGAGGGGGATTACGTTCGCGCATATCGGCACAATTTCTTAAAGATAATGGCGTTGATATCAATATTGTGCCTGGTGGTTATAAAGCCTTGCGCGGCTATCTTCTTAGCGTGATCGAAACAGCCGCACAACAACAATTAACGATTGTCGGCGGCAATACCGGTTGTGGAAAAACGATGCTGATTCAATCTCTTGATAACGGACTGGATCTCGAGGGGCGTGCTAATCATCGCGGCTCAAGTTTTGGTAAACAGGTGACCCAACAGCCCCGGCAAATTAGCTTTGAAAATCAACTTGGTGTTGATATTTTAAACATTTCACAACATACAGACTCATTTATTATTGAAGATGAAAGTCGTTCCATCGGTGCGCTATCGGTACCGCATCCTTTATTGGTCAGTATGAGGTTAGCACCGCTGGTGGTGGTCGATGATCCTCTTGAGATTCGCCTGCAGAGACTGAGTTATGAATATTGTACCTTAATGGCCGAAAAATATACTCAGGCATATGGCGCAGAGCTCGGTTGGCAAGCCTATGAGCAATACCTGCACCGTGGTTTACACGGGATTAACAAACGCTTAGGCAATGAAAAATTCCAGTTGCTCAGCAAGGCATTGGATGAGGCTTTGCAGCAGCAGCAAAACTCGGGGAGTGTCGATGGGCATCTTAACTGGATTGCACCTATCTTGAGCAACTATTATGATCCAATGTATCAATATCAGCTTAAACAAAAGCTCGAAAGGGTAATGTTCAGCGGTACATTCGATGAGGTAAAAGAGTGGCTGCTGGTTAATAAAAAATAGCAAATTTACAAGTGCGGTTTACTTTGTGCGGTGATGCAACATAGTGAACAATAGTGCAACTTATACTTCGCCTTGTTGTATTGTCTAAGCCTGATTCTGAATTAACCTATTGAGTTGTAATGAGGATAATTATTTCACCCGTTAATCGCATGATCTATTTTGTTGCTATGATATGATACTTTGAATTATCAAATATCAGCGAGAAAATAATGACTGCAACTCAAAATGAAAATATTCATATACAATCAGAAACCGTGTTAATCACTCCGGCAGAATTAAAAAAATTATTGCCGGCTTCCAACAGTGTTGAGCAGTTTATAACTGCATCACGTAAGATAGTGTCTAATATTGTACATAAAAAAGATCCGCGTTTTTTAGTGATTTGCGGGCCTTGTTCTATTCATGATATTGATGCTGCTAAAGAGTATGCGACGCGCTTAAAAGCACTGCATGAACAGTATAAAGATACACTCTATATTGTGATGCGCGTGTATTTCGAAAAGCCGCGTACAACGGTTGGCTGGAAAGGTTTAATTAATGATCCGCATATGGATGATTCTTTTGATATTGAAACAGGTTTGAAGCAGGCGCGTGAACTGCTGCTATGGATCTCTGAATTAGGATTACCCATTGCCACCGAAGCGCTGGATCCAATCAGTCCGCAATATTTAGGTGATTTGTTCAGCTGGGCCGCCATCGGGGCGCGTACGACTGAATCACAAACTCACCGGGAAATGGCAAGTGGTTTATCAACGCCCGTTGGTTTTAAAAATGGCACCGACGGCAGTTTATCTACCGCAGTAAACGCAATGCAGTCGGCTTCTTCTGCGCATCGTTTTATGGGCATCAATCAGGCCGGTCAAAGTGCTTTGTTGCAGACATCGGGTAATCAAGATGGACATGTTATTTTACGTGGTGGTGGTGGTAAACCAAACTATGATTCTGTCAATGTATTATTAGCAGAACAGGCTCTGAGCAAAGTTAACGTAGAAAATATTCTAATTGTTGATTGCAGCCACGAAAACTCCAGTAAAAATCATGCCCTGCAGCCTTTGGTGGCAAAAGATGTTTTTCATCAGATTATCGAAGGTAATAAATCCATTATAGGTATCATGTTAGAAAGTAATATTAACGAAGGTAATCAGTCACTTGTATTGCCTAAAGAGTCTATGAAATATGGAGTGTCAGTGACGGATGCCTGTATTAACTGGGAAACAACGAGTCAACTTCTTGCTGAAGCTGTTGATTTATTAAAAGATACTTTAAAAACAAGATAAGAAGGGTTGTATGCCTTTAAGTAAATTACGAGATCAAATTGATGTGGTTGATCAGAAGATAATTGACCTGCTTGCTGAGCGTTTACGCTTAGTTGGTGAAGTTGGTGAAGTTAAAGCCAAGTATGGTTTACCTATTTATGTTCCTGAGCGTGAAGCGGCTATGCTCGCTAAACGTCGCGCTGAGGCACAATCTAAAGGGGTACCAGCCAATCTAATCGAAGATATATTACGCCGTACGATGCGTGAATCCTATGCCAATGAAAATGATACCGGTTTTAAGACCATCAACCCAAAGATGAAAAGGATCGTTATCATTGGCGGTAACGGTTTATTAGGCCAGCGTTTTGTAGAGATGTTTAAGTTATCCGGCTATGAAGTGGATATTTTAGGGCGCGGTAACTGGAGTCAGGCAAAGCAGATATGCAGTCGTGCGGGGCTTGTTATTGTTGGTTCGCCGATAGATGTGACAGTCTCCGTGATAGAGCAGCTTACCTATCTGCCTAAAGATTGTATCCTGGCTGATATTACCAGCATCAAAGATGCGCCATTACAAGCAATGCTTAAGGTACATAAAGGCCCTGTGGTTGGTTTGCATCCGATGTTTGGGCCTGATATTTCCAGTTTTGCCAAGCAAGTTATCGTTTATTGCGATGGCCGTGGTGAAGATAAGTATCAATGGTTAATTGAGCAGATGAAAATATGGGGCGCTCATCTTTATCATGTTGACTCGGTCGTACACGATAAGTCGATGACTCTGATTCAGGCATTACGACATTTCACTAGTTTTGTCTACGGCAGTCACTTAAAAGAGGTTAATGCCGATCTGAAACAGTTGTTGGATTTAAGTTCACCAATTTATCGTTTGGAACTGGCAATGGTCGGTCGCTTGTTTGCACAAGATCCCGCTCTATATGCTGATATCATTCTTTCTCAGAAGAATAATCTGACCATGATAAAACGCTACCATAAGCATTTTTCTGAGGCGATAGCACTGCTTGAAAATGGCGATCGTGCAGCGTTTATTAAACGTTTTGAATCGGTAACCGAATGGATGGGGGATTACTCTTCTCTCTTCCTTGATGAAAGTCGTGCTCTATTACAACAGGCGCATGATAATCGTCATTACGAAGATAAATAAACCAGGGTAAATCATTTTTCAGGCAATAAAAAAGGAGGTATTTAACCTCCTTTTATTTTATTGTGTTGCTTTTATCTCCTCAGTATTACGCTGCAAACTCTTTATTTAATTTTATTTCAGCTTCTGATTCAACTTCAATTTCTGGCTCTGCAATAGACTCTCCTGAAATCTCTCCTGTACGGCACATATCCTTACCATTATTTTTTGCACGGGCCGCTTCAGCTTTATGGATATATTTATTTAACTGACGTTCTACCTTCTGAAATAATTGACCGATTGCTGTATACAAATCATCATGCTCTGCATGGGCAAAAATTTTACCATTAGGAACGCCCATCGTTGCTTCTATTTTTACGCCTTTAGGCTCTTTTGTAATTATGCAACGTGGGGTGATCAGAGGGATTTGCATTTTTTCTAGTTTTTCGAATCGTTCCTCTACTTTGGTGCGCATTGTGTCGGTGATAGTAATTTGTTTACTTGTGATTTCAATTCTCATATAAGACACCTTTTATTAGACACGTATTGTGTTTGTATTAGACACGTATTGTGTTTAGAGATAGATTATGCTTTTTTGGCACGGTTTAAAAGAGATCTAAATCACATTTAAACAGGTTTTGAGATTAAGGAAATCATTCTTTGAGCTATGTTTATTTTCCTCAAAATAAATACAAATATTACTTGTCGTGCTAAAAAAGTTAAGGCATTGTAAACGGATAACTACGGTACTTTCACTTCTCCTTTTATTTTTCAATTAAAAGATTTTTTTTCATTTTTTCTTTTGCTATCTTAATTTCACAACTCCTCTTACTTAACAACAGTTGAATGATTATATGTTGCCATCCCCTATATTTAAGTCTATACGCCTTTTGTTATTTTGCTATTTAGGCTGCTGCAATTTTTTATTTGCTAATACCTGGCAACATGGTTTAAGTATGTATGGCGATTTAAAATATGCCCCAAATTTTACTCATTTTCAATATGTAAATGCAAACGCGCCTAAAGGCGGGATCTTTAAACAAGCCGCAATTGGTAGTTTTGATTCCTTAAATCCCTTTATTGTCAAAGGTAACGCAGCCGGTGGGATCAATATGATTTATGATACCTTGCTTGCTCAATCCTTAGACGAACCTTTCACCGCTTATGGATTGATTGCTGAAAAAGTTAAAGTGGCGAGTGATTTCGCTTCAGTCAGTTTTATTATCAATAAAAACGCCCGCTTTCATGATGGTCAATCCGTTCATGCGCGTGATGTAAAGTTTAGTTTTGAATTATTGGTAGAAAAAGGTGCGCCACATTATCGCTCCTATTATTCCGGTGTAAAGGAGGTGGTCGTTGATAATGATCAGCAGGTTACTTTTTATTTTAAAGAGGTCGGTAACCGGGAGTTGCCTTTAATTATTGGACAAATTCCGATTCTCCCCGCGCATTTTTGGGCGGATAAAGATTTTGCAACGGCGAGTTTAACCATTCCTCTGGGCTCCGGGCCTTATAAGGTGGGCAGTTTTGATGCTGGAAAAAGAATTACTTACACTCGAGTGAAAGATTATTGGGCAAAAGATTTACCGGTCAGAAAAGGTCAGGACAACTTTGATAGCATGATTTTTGATTATTATCGGGATGATAGTGTCGCCTTTGAAGCGTTTAAATCGGGAGCATTTGATTACCGTCTGGAGAGCTCTTCTAAACGCTGGGCAACGGGATATGTGGGTGATAACTTTGCTTCAGGCAATATTATCACCAGTAAAATTGCAGATAAAAATCCGCAGGGAATGCAGGGTTTTTGGTTTAATTTACGTAAAGATAAATTTAAAAATCCCCATGTGCGCGAAGCGATCAGTTTATTATTCGATTTCGAGTGGGCTAATAAAACCCTTTTTTATGGTGCTTATTCGCGCATTGACAGCTTTTATTCCGGCTCTGAATTGGCAACCCAAAGCGCAATATCTCTAGCTGAGCGTGATATTTTACAGCCTTATGCAGATCAACTGCCAAGCAGCGTTTTTGCACCCATTGAGTTGCCGAAAAGTAATGCTGATGGCAATATTCGCGAGCAACTGAGAAAAGCGGTGAAGCTGCTTGAGCTTGCCGGATATCAATTAAAAGACAGTAAAATGCAGGACAAAAATGGCCAGCAATTAAGCTTTGAGTTTTTGCTTTACAGCAAAGATTTTGAACGTGTGGTGCATCCATTTCGCCGCAATCTGCAGCGCATAGGCATAAAAACCTCGATCCGTCTGGTGGACGTTTCCCAGTTTGTCAACCGCCTCAATAATTTTGATTTTGATCTGGTGTCACTGCGTAAAGGGCAATCTATCTCACCGGGTAATGAACAATCAGGTCACTGGGGATGTGATAGCGTTATGGAGCCCGGCACATCTAATTGGGCCGGTATATGTCTCCCGGTGATTGATGCATTAGTGAATAAATTAATTATGGCAGAGACACGCGAGCAGTTGCTACAAACGACCAAAGCCTTAGATCGGGTTTTATTAACCCAGCATTTTGTTATTCCACAATGGTACCTGCCGGCCTATAGAATCGCCTATTGGAACAAATTCTCTCATCCGCAGGTTGCACCAGCTTATGATTTGGGTCTGTCCACCTGGTGGTCAACAGCGGCGGAAGGTCATACAGAAAATAACGCAGCAAACAATATACAAAACAGTGCAGCAAACAATATAGAAAATAGTGCAACAAAAAATAAGGAAGATAGATAATAATGCATCAATATATCCTCAGACGTTTATTGCTTATTATTCCGACCTTAATTGGCATTATGACGATTAATTTTTTTATCGTGCAGATTGCTCCCGGTGGGCCGGTTGAGCAGGCCATTGCCCATTATCAGGGTTTAGATGGCGGTAATACTACTCGTATAGCATCCGGTACCAACAGTGAAATAAAACAGGGCGGGGAGAGTAAATACCGGGGTTCCAGGGGGGTCGATCCTGAGTATATTGCGGCGCTAGAGAAGCTCTATGGTTTTGATAAACCGCTGCTCGAGCGTTATTTTTCAATGTTATGGCG
>JBATHQ010000344.1:0-3536 GCA_049667005.1 Psychromonas sp. | reverse complement strand
TGCTTAGTGAATAATATCAAGCCTGCTATTGGGTATAGGCTAAAATTTATACCCTTGAGGAACAATGACAATCCCTTTCTCGGAAATGCTAAATCGTTGTGCATCCTGCTCCGGGTTAATACCAATTTCTGTTCCGGCAGGAATCTTTACATGCTTATCGATAATACAATTCTTTAGCTGAGATCCTGCTCCAACCTGCACATCTTCAAAGATAATACTATTGGTAATGGTGGTATGATCATCGACACGTACATTGGAGGAAAGAATCGAGTTATAAACTGAACTGTTAGAGATAATAACTCCGTTAGAGATAATAGCGTTAACAAAAACCACTTCACTACCTGTTATCGAAGATACCGTTCTTGCCGGCGGTAGTTGTTGTTCATAGGTTCGAATCGCCCAGTCACGCTGGTATAGATCTATTGGCGGAACTGGCTGCAATAGATCCATATTTGCCTGGTAAAAAGAGTCAATGGTGCCGACATCCCGCCAGTAAGCATCTTGACTCACGCGCCCGGCCTGACCGCCAAAGCGGTATGCATAAACATTGGCTTGCGCAATCATTTTTGGAATAATATCGTGACCGAAATCATTGCTTGAATTGAGATCCTGAGCATCTTTTTCTAATGCCGCTATCAGCACATCGGTGGTAAATACATAAATGCCCATAGAGGCCAGGCTGTTGCTTGAGTTACCCGGTACAGTAACAGGATTTTCCGGTTTTTCCGCAAAAGCTGTAATACGTTTGTCTTCATTAATCTCCATGATGCCGAAGGAGCGCGCTTCCTCAACCGGCACCTCCATGCACGCAATCGTTAAATCAGCGTCTTTTAAGCGGTGCTGTTCAATCATTGGTGCATAATCCATACGGTAAATATGATCACCTGATAATACGATGGTATATTTAGCGTCACTGCGGGAAAGCAGCCAGAGGTTTTGATAAATAGCATCTGCAGTACCACTATACCACTGTTCCCCTTTGCGCATTTGTGGAGGAACGGTGGTGATAAACTCGCCGAGTTCAGGATTAAAAACAGACCAGCCGTCACGCAGATGTTTCTGCAGAGAGTGGGATTTATATTGGGTCAACACCAGAATTCGCCTTAACCCTGTGTGTAGGCAGTTGGTTAAAGTGAAATCAATAATGCGATATTTACCACCAAAAGGTACCGCGGGTTTTGCTCTTTCATCGGTCAATGGTGATAACCGAGAACCTGCTCCACCTGCCAGTATTATTGCGAAAGTATTGCGCATTACTCTGCTCCCTGATGATAAATTTTGAATTGATGTTAAAGCAAAACACTATCAGATTTTAACCAATGTTGTATAAAATGTTGCCTAAAATGGTGTTTAAAAAACGTTCACTTAATATTTTTAAACTAAAACACTATAAAAAACAAATAGTTTTTAGCAGATGTTGGTACTTGCCTGCATTTAATCTGTTTCGCGACCTGCCAGAATCAAGATGTTTAAATGGAAATAAAGTTAACTCATTAATTATGATAGCTTCTTTGCATAGAGAAAGTGGTAACTAATAGCCGTGCGGCAGGATCTTAGAATAAGAAAAATCTTCCTGTTGTGCAGAAAATAAGCTGTTTTTTACGTCAACTTGCTCTGTAAACAATTCTTTATCGGTTTGCCGTGCAATTTTAGCGCTTTAACCCGTTGATGAATCAGAATATGTGATAGGATTTATAGGCCGATCTGCGCTTATTGTAAACGCGGGTGGCAGGTAAAACTGTTTTAGCCACACCTAATAACAACAGAAAGTGAAAGTAATGAAAAAAGACAAAGTTCTCACCCCAATTAAACAGATGCAACGGGATGTAAAAACCGGCGGCAGTAAATACCAAGCCTTTGCAAAATACCAATCAGCAGGCGGACAAGCTGAGCCCGGCTCTTTAGCATTGGCGATGATCCCCGATAAAGCAACCGTTAAGCAGTATGGCTGGATGAATATACTCATTTTAGTTATGTACTGGCTACCGATGGGGGGCTTATATGCTGCTGGGGCCATGATGCAGGGAAACTTCTATCTAGGGCATTTAATAATACCGATTATCGTCACCTATTTTTTATTAAAGAAAAGCCCGTTCAGTTATTACTTTTTTATCTACCTGAGCGGCAGAGTCATATATGAGGCATTTAATACAAATAGCGAGAGTAATCTGTTTTTTGCAGGTGTGACGATTTATTGCTGTGCCTTAATTTTGCTTATTATTAAGACAAAATTAACATTATTTCCATATCAGAGTTTTTTCCATCAGAAGAAAAAATCAGACGGAACCTTTGTTTTTACAGCAGAGCCTGAGCAGAAACACAATTAGCTTAATAAAAACCAAACTTTCTGCTAAAGAAATCTGATTTAAGCTGTTGTTTTTCAATTGTGGACTAAAATAAGAGGTGGGTAATAAGACAAAGGAGGAAATTATGCACTTTCATAATGCTGCTGGTCAGGTGATGAGGCTTGCTGATAATTTAACGCTTAAAGAACTATATGAGATGGGTATTGAACTTACTATTTCTGAAAAAGTTGATCCTAATCATGAGTTGTGGTTATCAGATGAAGATATAGAAAACGATCCTGAACTTAAAAAATAAATATTTTATAGTTGTAAATCGTTAAATCCTCCTGTTGATACAGGGGGATTTTTTTTGCCTGATTATCTGTTATTGCATTGAATATTCATCAGTTAACACATACTCTGTTAAACCGAATAGGGTAAGCCAATTAGCTGATAGTGCACAGTAAAATTTAGCCACTTTGTTATGCCTCAACTTTTATCTGTAAGGAGCAAGAATGAAAATATATGGTAGTTATACCTCACCTTTTGTACGTCACTGCCGAATCGTCTTACTACAAACAAAATTAGAATGTGAGTTTATTGAAACGAACTTTGCAGAAAGTGCGAAATTATCACCGACAAAAAAAGTACCGATGCTTATTGATGGCGATCTTACCCTAACCGACTCAAGCTCAATTATTAGCTACCTTCGGCAGAAGGCGGGTGGAAACTTTTGTAAGGATATTAAAGATTTTGATCTTTTTTGTTGTGCTGATACGTTACTCGATGCATCTGTGAATATCTTTTTATTAAGGATCACGGATAATATTCAGGTTGTCGACAGTAAGTATCTGCAACGCCAGTCAGAACGCGTGTTATCCGGATTGGATGCTCTTAATAAGTTGGAGTTAAGCACTGAACTGCCGCTTACTGATGGTTTATTACGTTTAGCTTGTTTTCTTGACTGGGCGGTATATCGAGAGTTGATTGATATCGATAAATTGACTAACTTAACTAAGTTTCTGGCGCTCGCTAAAACCGATAGTGATTTTGTCAGCACAGCACCCCCAGCTCCAGCCTTATAACTTTTTCTCAAGCCAGTTGACATCTTTTGCGGATGTCTCTGAATTGATTGAAACTAAACTGATAATGAAAACAAATGACATTCCAAGAATATAAATTATTAACTCAACAAGCCGTTGCATTAATTGCAGATGAAAGCGATTTAATCGCCAACCTTGCTAATCTCAG
>JBATHQ010000343.1:0-1678 GCA_049667005.1 Psychromonas sp. | reverse complement strand
AGAAGATGAAAATGTACCTTTATTGCAGTGCAATGTTAATGATGAGAACTTAGCGCGCTATGCAGAAAAAAATATAATCGCTATTCCAAGCAGTGAATCGGCGCAGTTAAGCCTTGCAATTAAACAGATTCAACAAGAGGTCGGATTGCTGCGCATAAACGTGTGTAGTTATCACTCTGTCTCTGTTGCAGGTAAAATAGGCGTAACGACACTTGCAGGTGAAACTGCGCGTTTATTAAATGCAAAAAGCGTTGAAAGTGCTATTTTTCCGCAGCAAACCGCATTTAATGTCTTCCCGCAGGTTGATCAGTTAAATGAAGAGGGGATTGGCTTAGGTGAATTGCGCCTGATTAATGAGATACGGACATTATTAAACGATCCCAGCATTATCGTGTCCTCTACGCAGGTTGTCGTACCCATGTTTTACGGTTGTGCCCAGGCTGTACATTTACAGACCCATTACCCCGTTGATTTAGAAGAGGTGGCACATACGTTGCACCACAGTGCAGGTATTACTCTGGCTGATTCAGTATGTGAATATCCGAATATGATTGCTGATGTTGTCGGCAATGCGGAAGTTAAAATAGGCCGGTTGCGTAAGGATGTTTGCGATCCAAGCGGTATAAACCTTTGGGTGTGTGCTGATAATGTCTATTTCGGTGTGGCAACCAATGCGGTTCAAATTGCTGAAAAACTTATTCTTACTTACATTTAAGTCGTTGTAACTCAACGGTAGGTGGGCTAGATCTCAATTCTGGCCTTACTTTATTTTTTTTTACACAACAGTTGATCGTGCTAGTTTATTATTCATTTGGAGATAATCTATTCTGCTGTTACCAAGGAATGAAAATGAAGCGTTTGTTATTAACTATAATCTGTTGTTCTCCCTTAGTTTTATCGTCTGCGGGTAGTTTCGCAGCCGACGCTGCCGAGGCCGTTTCTGCAGAGCATACTGCTTATCAACAATACGGTCCTATTCGTTATTACGAGTCGCTCTGGTCTATATCGAGCAAATTACGTCCGAACCGAAGTGTCAGTGTTCACCAGACGCTGGTGGCTATCTATAAGTTAAATCCTAATGTGTTTATCAATGGCGATATTAACCATCTTATTAAAAATTCCTTTATTAAAGTCCCCACGAATCAATTTATTAAGTTGCAAACTGAACATGAAGCTTTTGTTTTAATTACCAAATACTCAAATCTGAAGCGGGAACAAGTTGCTAAAAAAGCAACTGTCGATGACAGTATTGCAACGCCGAGCGAAAGCGCTGAACAAAAAAATCCCGCGGCAGGTGTGCTGATTGAACAGGCTTCGCCGGAAGGGGATCCAGGCCTTGATGCAGGTGTTATTGCAAGTAATACCCCAAGTAATATCCCAGGTAATGTCCCTGTAAGCGAAACTGTACAGAGCAGTAGTGTTAACGATCCAACTTCTTCCGCCAATGCGCAACCCTTCGATAATCAATCTTTACAGGCACCTGATGACGCTTCATCAAGCGCAGTGATAACACCACTTAACCAGGAAATTTTGCAAGCGAAGCCGGAAAATGACGCGTTGATTGCTGCTGATATGCAGGTGAGTACAACAGGAAGCAATGCGAATAATGAAACGCTTACAGAAACGGCGAGTACTGATAATTCTGGTAATGTAATGCCGGTACAGTTAGCGGTAATGC
>JBATHQ010000342.1:0-4436 GCA_049667005.1 Psychromonas sp. | reverse complement strand
GGTTGTATATTGTTCCCCTATCTTTTCTAGTTTTACGCCCTGATATGTACCTTTGTATTTCAAATAGGTTAGCAATTGCCCAAGAGGATTTGAGCTATTCATCTGATTTGAACGTCTTGAGCATTTTTTCTTTTTACGTGCATTCTTACTTAGGTTAATGCAATCGCCTACAACAAGTGTTCCAGCTTGTTGCTTGACGCAATAAGCGATCATTTGTTTGGACGCATGGTGCAAAAAGTTACGCTGTTGGTTGCCATTTCTAAAAAGCATTTTAGCTTTAGCAATGCGCAATTTTCTATGACGCCTAGAGCCTTTTTTGCACTTTGAAAGCATGCTTGAGAAGTCGGCCAGTTTTTTGTTTCTGTACTGAATAAAAGAACGAAGCCCACGCCCTACAATAATCTCTGACGTTTCGCCTTCAGTCATAGCGGCAAGGTGGATCACGCCGAGATCAGCCGCAACAATATTCGTGCCCACAGATTTAATAGCATCAATATCTTGCTTGAAGGTTAATCTTAATTCTCGGAAACCTAATTCAGCCCCCGTTATTTTTCCTAAAGGGAGATTTTTAGGGAGGCGAACAATAAGTTTTTTCGTGCCTCTGCCATTTGAAAGTACAAGGCGATCACCTTTCTTACGGATGGCTGATGCTTTATACATCACGATTTGGAAGTGTTTTCTGTCTCGAAAGGGATAGCGAGCCCGTTTATCACCCGCTTTGCGCTTTTCAGAGGTTGTTTCAATGTTTGCAAAAAACTTTTTTATAAGCGCCTGAATAGTTTGACTATGAAGTTTGTATTTACCTTTGAAATGCTTCTCAAAGTCGCTAGCAAAGGGCCATTTCCATCGACGTTTACGGATGAATTTGTGCAACCTAACCATATCATTCCAAAGACGCGCAGCTTCTCTTCGCAAATTGGTTTGCAAAGCAGTGTGTTGCCCGATGTTAAATTTAGAAACGGTGGTTAAGCTCATAACCTAATACTAAGCTGTATATAAAAACAGTCAACAAGTGTTTACATGAAATACAAAAAAAGTTTACATTCTTCATATTTAATTCAAGCTCACATTATTTTTGTGACAAAGTATAGGGAACGGAAATTTAGTGGCGAAATGTTGGATAAAATCCAATTCATTATCAACAGAGAGTGCGTTAGGTTGAAATCAGAGTTGATCGAATTTAATGGTGAACCCGATCATGTCCACAGGGTTATTTCATACCAACCATCACTTTCGTTCTCACGTTTAGTTAATGTATTAAAAAGAATGACAGGTCGAGAAATGAAATTATGGTTCCCAGTGTTAAACCAAGTGGCTTGGAGAAAAAATGCCCTTTGGAGTTCAGGTTATTTTGCCTGTTCCGTTGGAGGTGCACCAATCGAAGTTCTTAAACAGTACATTGTTCAACAAAACAGGCCACATTAGGTTGCTACGCAACCTCGGTTATCCATCCCTCACCGCAAGCGGTGGGGCTTTCCGCCGTTTTCGGTAAATGTACTGCAAATCGCCTGAACGGGTGAACCATCAGGCGGTTTGTTTTAAAGCTGGGCTTTAAGGTTATTCTGGCAATACGGCGTTATGGTAAACTTCCTGAACATCATCGCAGTCTTCTAACATTGACATGAACTTTTCAAATTTATCAACAAATTCCGGTTCAATTTCTGTATCTGTCTGAGGTACAAAAGTGATCTCTTCTACGTCTAACTCAAGGTCAGGATAAAGCTCACTTAATGCTGTTTTTGCTTTATAGAATTCAGTATGAGGACAAAATACAGTGATATTACCATTTTCGCCTTCGACATCGATTACATCTACATCGGCCATCATCAGATCTTCTAACACTGCTTCATCATCTTCGCCTTTAAATATAAAAACAGCTTGATGTTCAAACATATGGGAAACCGTGCCGCTTGAGCCAATTTTAGCGCCTGTTTTTACGAAACAGTTACGTACATCTGTCCAAGTACGTTTGTTATTATCAGTTAAACAGTCAACGATAACAGAACAACCACCAGGACCAAAACCTTCATAGGTTGCACGCTCATAATCTTCACCACCACCACCTTTAGCTTTTTCAATCGCGCGTTCAATGACGTGTGTTGGTACCTGGTCTTTTTTAGCGCTGTCAATTAAACGACGTAGTGAAAGGTTGCCGTCTGGATCGAATCCACCATTTTTCGCACTAACGTAAATCTCTTTACCATATTTGGAATAAAGTTTAGTTTTGGCACCAGCTGTTTTAGCCATGGATTCTTTGCGGTTTTGATATGCTCTTCCCATCTGATTAGACTCTTTTGTTGGTTTATTGAAAATAATGGCGGGAATTTTACCTTGTAACAGGGCGGTTAGCATAGTCTCATATCAAAAAAATACTGCTTTACAGATTAAATTCAGCCTGTTGAGACTATTTTTTCATGTAAAACAGTGAAAAACAGTGAAAAACAGAGAATAACAGGCAAAATAATGAGCAACTTTAATTAAATTGATTCACGAGCTGCAGGATAACATTGAGCAACCGACTTTATTGCGCGCCCAATCCGGACGCTTCTGAGCGTAACTTGAATGTTCAGGCTGCTGATCGTAGGGGCTTTTTAATATTTTTTGCAGTTTAATGACCTCACTATAGTCACCCTGCTCAGCAAGTTCGATCGCCTGCTGGGCGATATAATTACGTAGAACATATTTAGGGTTCACCTTGTTCATTGCTTCGGCGCGTTGTTCCTGGCTTAAACCATCACTATTCACTCTGGCCAGGTAAGCGCGTAACCACTGCGTAAACTCCTGCAGATACTGCTCATTGAGATCTACTATGTTGTAATAAGCTGGACTTAATATTGCCAGCCATGCTGAAGGCGTGTGCATATTTAAATCATTGGGGATCTTAGCAAGGGATCGGTAAAAGATCGTCATATCTGTTTCAACCGCGCTTAATAACTTTTCCAGAGATTCAAAAAGTGCTAAATCAGTTTCCCCCTGATACTCTTTCAAGCCCAGTTTTGCCGTCATCATCTCGCACCATTTACGTTTATATTGAATGCCGTAATCACTTAATAATCTTTGTAATGGATCTGCTTCGCCGATTAGTGGAAAGATTGCATTGGCTAATTGAAATAGATTCCACTGACTGATTTGTGCCTGTCCGCCGAAACGGTAACGCTTGTGCTGCTCATCCGTGGTATTGGGTGTCCAGTTAAGATCAAAATCATCAATCCAGCCATAAGGGCCGTAATCAATGGTTTCACCAATAATCGACATATTGTCGGTATTCATCACTCCATGGACAAAACCAACCCGCATCCATGCGACGATCATATCGCAGGTACGTTGGCACACTTCACTAAACCAGCTCAAATAAACCTGTTGATCAAATTTGCCGTCAGCAGGCAATAAATGCGGGTAATCAGTGCTGATGGAAAATTCTACAAGTTGTTTTAAAAGCTGCTCATCTCCTCGTGATGCAGGTAATTGAAAACTGCCAAAACGTAAAAAAGAGGGGGAGACACGGCAGACTATTGCACTCGGCTCCAATGCGGCATTACCGTCATACATGACGTCGCGAACAACCTGATCACCGGTTAAGCATAAACTTAAAGCCCGGGTTGTTGGAATGCCTAAATGAAACATCGCTTCTGAGCATAAAAACTCACGAATTGATGAACGCAGTACTGCCATACCATCGGCTCGGCGAGAATAGGGGGTTTTTCCTGCGCCTTTAAGCTGCAATGTCTGGTGCCCTAAATTTTTGCTGATCAGCTCACCTAAATTGATTGCGCGCCCGTCACCCAGTTGACCTGCCCACTGGCCGAACTGATGCCCGCCGTAACACAGGGCGTAGGGGTTCATGCCTTCCAATAGGAGATTACCGGTCATCACCTGAACAAATTCAGCACTGCTTAAGTCTTCTTTTGTAAAGCCTAACTGTGCTGCAAACTCTTCACTGACCGCAATCAATCGTGCATCTCGGGATGTTGCCGGTGTAACAAATGAATAAGCAGCATTTTCTACGCTACGGCAAAAGTTTTCTGTTTCACTATCAGCGGGTAATTTATCGAGTAGACGGTTATTAAATTTAAGATGGCTGAGCGGCATTGGCTTATTCCTTGGTGCTTATAAGAGTGCAATTCTAAGAAATAATAACATAGTAAAACAGTCAGGTATGTTCGGCAACCAATAGTTAAATAAGCCCTGTTTTTCTAAGCCGTTTTACTGCCCGCAAGGTGCGAAGAAACTAACAAAATTGTATTACGTCAAGAAATCACACCAAACAGACCCAACCTCCTGGTTTAATAAAAAATAACGCATGACTCATTGTCTATTATTAAACCAGTTTTTACTGGTTTCTTATCAATTGACCTTTGTATATCTATTACTCACTAAACCCAGCTTTAAAATCACATTTAAAAACAATAAGATAATTGGTTTTAAGCCGGTAAGGA
>JBATHQ010000341.1:0-5574 GCA_049667005.1 Psychromonas sp. | reverse complement strand
CCACCTTATCTGCTTTCGGAAAAATCAATTATCTCCTCACAACAGGTAGTGACGCTGGTATTTACCACCTGTATTTTGCTTATCTTCATCTATCTGTTCTTTTATTGGCAAACACGCCCCCTTGAACAGTTAGCTTTTGCGGTTGCGGAAATGAGTATTGATTTATATCAGAAACCGCTGAAGGAGGAGGGGGCGGCTGAAATAGTGACGGCAACTCGCGCATTTAACCGCATGCAGCAGAAGTTACAACGCTATATACAGGATCGTGAAGTGTTGTTTCGCTCTATCTCTCACGATTTAAAAACCCCGATTACCCGTCTGCGCTTGCGTGCAGAATTACTTGACAGTGAAAAACAGACTGAGGCTTTTAATCACGATTTAGACGATCTAGAGATGCTGGTGAAAGGGGCATTACAAACCGTTAAAGATACTGATATCCATGAAAATATTCAATCGGTTGATGTGCTTAAATTGTTAGAACAGATCAGCAGCTCACAGCCCGATAAAATTAAGGTCATTTCTGAAAAGTCAGCATGTTATTATCGCGGCAAACCGCATGCGTTAAAACGCTGTTTTGCCAATCTGATAGATAATGGTATTAAGTATGGCAATTCGGTAAAGATCTATGTGGTTGATAACGAAGAAAGTTTACAGATCGTGATTCAGGATAATGGTCCGGGTATTCCGGCTTCAGAGCTGGAGAATATTTTTACACCCTATCGCCGACTGCATGACGATCAACAGGGTTACGGCCTGGGTTTAGGGATTTCGCGCAATATTATTCATGCGCATAACGGTCAACTGCATCTGGTTAATGGCGAGCAGGGCGGCTTAGAAGTGATCATCACGCTGCCAAGAATCTACAAGTCGAGTTTATAAGAGCGGGTTGCTGTTTATGAAAAAAGTGATTGTACTACTCTCTATGCTCTGGCATATGAGTGTTAATGCCGAAGCAATAGAGGTGCTGCATTGGTGGACCGCTAAAGGCGAATTTGAAGCGCAGGCGATACTCGAAAAAATGCTCCTTGAGGAAAATATAGCGTGGAATCATTTTGCCATTGTCGGTGAAGGAGGGGAAAGTGCTGTCCGGGTACTGCAGTTACGGGCACTTTCCGGTAATCCACCCGATGCCGCACAAATTAAAGGACCGGATATTGGCGAGTGGGCAAAAGTCGGTATGCTTCAGGAGATTAAGCAGATTACCGATACCAGCTTATGGCCGCAAATTCTGCCACAAATAGTCAAAGACAGTGTTACCTTTAACGGGGAGTACATGGCGGTACCGGTTAATGTCCATCGGGTTAATTGGTTGTGGCTTAATAAAGCCATTTTTGATGAGCTGGATCTGCCTATGCCAACAACCTGGAAGCGTTTTTTCGCCGTGGCAGATAAAATACAGGCCGCGGGATATATTCCCATCGCACATGGTGGCAGTGCCTGGCAGGATGCTTCGTTATTTGAATCTGTCGCACTCTCTTTATTAGGTGCGCAAAAATATAAACAAGCTTTTGTGGAGCATAATGAAGCAGTATTAACGTCACCGGAAATGATCCGCGTATTCAAATTATTTAAACGTTTACATCAATACACCGGCAGCAATATGCTCGGTAAAGACTGGCATCAAGCGAGTCAGCTTATCAGTGACAATAAAGCTGCAATGCAGTTTATGGGTGACTGGGTAAAAGGGATGTGGCACGCCCAGGGTAAAAAAGCGATGGTCGATTATATCTGTATTGATGTTCCTGAAAGTAAAGGTCTTTTTAGCTACAATATCGATAGTTTTGTTTTTTTTGAAAAAAACAGTTCAACCACGCATCAACAAGCACAACGTGTATTTGCTGAAACGTTGTTAAGTGAAAAATTTCAAGTCGCGTTTAACCTTGCCAAAGGTTCCATTCCAATAAGAAACGGCATCAATATGGCCCAATTTGATGAATGTGCGCAAAAATCGTTTGCAGATTTTAATAACGGCGAATTGGTACCCTCTTTCACGTCAAATTTAGCCAGCACCAGTCATCTGCGGAATATTATGATTAAAATAATCAGCAATTACTTTAATGATCCGGATGCTGATGCACAAAGCACGGTTAAATCTCTGTCGCTGGCGATTAGAGCGATCAATTAATAATCTGATTTGTAAAGCCACATGCTGTTTAGCTACTTGACCCCCTCGACGGCTGATTTATTTATCCGTTTAGTGGCTAAGCGTAATGTTAATTGTGTAGGGATAATGGTGTTTTAGGGGTATAATACGCACCATTTATTTTTCCAATAATCGCGTGAGACCCAATATGTTAAGTTATTTTATCCCTACCGCTAAAGGTTTAGCCCCTCTGCTTGAAGTTGAGCTTAAAGAGATGGGTATTGATAATCCCGTCCAGATGAATGGTGGCGTGAAATTCGATGGCACCTTAGAGCAAGGGTATAAAGTTTGTTTATGGTCTCGTTTTGCATCACGTGTGTTGTTAAAGCTGAGTGAATTCAAAGTACTTGATTCAATGGATCTCTATTTAGGCTGCAGCAATATTCCCTGGGAAACGCATTTTGACGTTGATAAAACCTTTTCGATCGATTTTTCCGGTACAAACGATGAAATTCGCAATACCCAGTTTGGCGCGTTAAAAATTAAAGACGCCATTGTTGACCGTTTCCGCAAAAAATTCGATCAACGCCCTAATGTTGAAAAGCGTGATGCCGATATCCGTTTCAATGGCCGTTTATGGAAAGACAAAGCCACCATTTATCTGGATCTTTCCGGCTCTCCTCTGCATCTTCGTGGTTACCGTACTATTGCCGGTGAAGCGCCACTGCGTGAAACGTTAGCGGCCGGTATTATTAAACGTAGTGGCTGGCAGGGTGAGGCGTTATTAGATCCGATGTGTGGCTCTGGTACGCTGATTATCGAAGCGGCTATGATGGCGTTAAATATTGCACCGGGAACACTGCGTGAGCGCTTTGGTTTTGAAAAGTGGAAACAGCATGACAATGAGTGCTGGCAGACACTAAAAACTTCCGCGCAAGTTTATGCCCGCCGTGCGGTAGATAAGTGTGAAACGCGTTTTTATGCCTCTGATTTAAGTAAAGAGATGATTGAAATTGCGCGCAAAAATGCACAACGCGCAGGTGTGGCTGAACTGATTGAATTTTCAGTGACTGACGCTAAAAAAGTATTACCTCCGGAAGAGCTTGAGACCGGCATGATCATTACTAACCCGCCATATGGTGAACGTTTAGGTAGTTTTAGTGACACCATCACGCTTTATACCGAGCTTGGTTATCATTTTAAAGAGGCGTTTGCCGGTTGGAATTTATCCATGTTTGCCATGGATACTGAACTGCTCAGTTGTTTGGGAATGCGTGCAGGTAAAAGCTTTAAGTTCTTTAACGGTCCGATTGAGTGTGTGCTTAAAAACTACCGTATTTCCCCTAAACGTGCGGCTGTGAAAGAGATTGCGCCTGTTGTTGAGCATAGCGAAAATGCCAACCCTGAACGTATTAACCCATGGACAATGGGACGCGATGAACGAGCAGCCTCAGTAGCAGAAGAAACTGAATCGGAGTTGGTGTTTAAAGAGGTGCAGCAGATTAAACCGGCTATTTATGCGGAAGAGTTTGCTAACCGTTTAACTAAAAACCTCAAGCAGCTGGAAAAGTGGGCGAAACGCGAAGGGGTTGAATGTTACCGTTTATATGATGCTGATTTACCTGAATATAACGTCGCCATTGACCGTTATGCCGAGTATATCATTATTCAGGAATACCGCGCTCCAAAAGAGATTGATACGCAGAAAGTACGTCGCCGTTTCTTAGACGTTGTCTCCACGGTGCGTTACATGTTAAATCTGCCCGATGATAAATTAGTAATTAAAGTGCGTGAACGCCAGAAAGGGCGCCAGCAATATGAAAAACTGGATAGTAAAAAACAGTCATTAGTGGTGCATGAAGGGCAGGCCAAACTGCTGGTGAATCTGCAGGATTATCTCGATACCGGCCTGTTTTTAGATCACCGTCCAACCCGTTTACGCATTGCCAATATGGCGAAAGGCAAAGATTTCTTAAATCTGTTTTGTTACACGGCAACCGCTTCTGTTCACGCTGCTCTTGGTGGTGCTAAGTCAACAACCAGCGTTGATATGTCCAAAACCTATCTTGCCTGGGGTGAAGATAACTTTGCCGAAAATGGGATTAAAGGTAAGCATACGTTTATTCAGCAGGACTGTATCAAATGGTTGCAGCATGCCCATGAGATGTTTGATCTGATTTTTATCGATCCGCCGACGTTCTCCAACTCTAAACGTATGACTGATGTGTTTGATGTGCAGGATGACCATCTGGCACTTTTAACTTCTGCAAGTGAGCGTTTGAATGACAATGGTGAGATCATTTTCTCCAATAATAAACGCGGTTTTAAACTTGATATCGAGGCCATTAAAGCGTTAGGTTTTTATGTTAAGGATATTAGTCAATCTTCAATACCTGAAGACTTTAAACGCAACAATAAAATTCATCAATGCTGGATTTTAACAAAACATACAAAGCAAGATAACGCATGACCGATAGCCAATTTCTGTTGTATTTTACCGACGGTTGTCATCTCTGTGACGACGCGGAAATATTATTACAGCAGACCGCTATCTGTTATGCAAAAGTCGATATTGTTAATGATCATAGGTTAGTGGATTTATACGGTTATTCTATTCCTGTTGTTGCAGATCAGCATGGGAATACGATTAGCTGGCCATTTGATTTACAGCAGTTAAACGATTTTATTAACCTTCATATTTAATTTTAAAAGAGTATTTAAGTGGCAATATTAACCTTAAACAATGCAGAGCTCGCTTTTGGTGACAGTGCATTATTGAATAAATCTAACCTTGTTATTGAACCCAATGAACGCGTCTGTCTGGTCGGCCGTAATGGCGCGGGTAAGTCTACCCTATTAAAAGTATTAGACGGTCGTATTCAACTTGATGATGGTACCTTACTGATCAATAACGATGTGAAAGTAGCGCGTCTCGAGCAAGATCCACCGGCTGCCAGTGTCATGACCGCCTATGATTTTGTTGCTTCCGGTATGGAAAATGCTGGTGAAATATTAAAAGCATATCATCACCAACTGCATGTGATTGCAGAAGATTGCAGCGAAAAGCAATTAAATAAACTGCAAAAGCTGCAGGAGCAGATTGACCAGCTTGATGCCTGGCAGTTAGACAGTAAAATCAATCAAATATTAGACCGCCTGGCGATTGATCCCGATACGACGCTGGATCAATTATCCGGTGGATGGTTACGTAAAGTCGCCTTAGCTAAGGCCTTAGTGAATGATCCTGATCTGTTGTTACTTGATGAGCCGACCAACCATCTGGATGTCGGTACAATCGAATGGCTGGAGCAATTTTTAATCAGCTTTCAAGGCTCGATCATCTTTATCAGCCATGACCGGGAATTTATCCGCCGTTTATCGACACGCATTATTGATATCGACCGTGGTAACTTAAGCTCCTGGCCAGGTGGTTATGATGATTATCTGGTTGCCAAAGAGGAAGCATTACGCGTTGAAGAGGATCAGAATGC
>JBATHQ010000340.1:0-11980 GCA_049667005.1 Psychromonas sp. | reverse complement strand
GTTTATAAGGTGGCGGCTATTTCAAAAACGGGGACACAGGCTGTTTGTCAAAATGTGGCGGATTATTTAGAAGAGTTACCCGTTGAATTTACACCGGAAGAAGAGCGCCGCCAGGTGGAGTTCCAGTGGGATGACTATCATCAGTCAACTATTGATGAAGTTGCAGACAATCTTGATGCTGACGCTGATGAAGATGATGACGATTATTGGGATGATCACCCTAACACGGTTTATGTTAAGGAATAGCAAATTAAAGCATAACTTGTAATGCTTTATTGGTGTATTTTAAAACGCTGCTTAGGTTAATCTACGCAGCGTTTTTTATGTGATGGAAATTACTTTTCTGCTTTTCTCGACTTTTTACGTCTTTATTTTCATGAGGTTAGATTGTATATTTATGTTTAATTTTTCTAATACAGTTGTTCTCAAATTAAATGAATTTTAAACCGCACTATCGAATTGTATTGATCTATCTGGTCTTGGGGTGCTTATGGATCTTCTTTTCTGATTTAGTTGTCGAACGTTTATTTCAAAATAGAGAATATCTTACCTTTGCGCAGAATATTAAAGGCTGGTTTTTTATTGTCTTTACCGGGTTGCTTTTGTTTTTTCTTATTAGAAAAGCGATTAATGCAACGGAGAATGCCAATACTAAATTACTTGATAGTTATGAGCAAACTATTAGAGGCTGGGTTCAGGTGATGGATCTTCGCCATCGGGAAACGCGAGATCATACTGAACGTGTTACCAAAATGACTATTGAACTGGCAAAGTTGCTTGATATTACCCAAGAAAAACAGCTCAAGTTGATAGAGCGTGGCGCAATTCTTCATGATATAGGCAAAATTGGCATATCTGATGCCATTCTCATTAAGCCCGGAAAATTAGATGACGCGGAGTGGCTGCAGATGAAAACGCACCCGCAATTAGCACATGATATTATAGCTAACATTGCTTTTCTTAAGCCGAGTATCGATATCCCCTATTGTCACCATGAGAAGTGGGATGGCAGCGGCTATCCGCAAGGCTTAAAAGGGGAGGCGATACCGCTAACGGCAAGAATTTTCGCTGTTATTGATGTTTGGGACGCACTTATCCATCCGCGTATCTATAAATCAGCATGGCCGGAGCAAAAAGTGTTAAAGCATATCCGCGAGCAGTCTGGGACGCATTTTGATCCGAATGTGGTCAGCCTCTTTTTAGCAAACTATGCACAGATAGTCGGTAGTGTAAAAGCAATTGAGTATTAGCTCACTGCTAAGTTAACTCAAATAAGCTTGTGCTTCACGTTGTACATTGTCCAGTTCATCTAATAGTTCGAATAACTCAGGCTCTAATAGATCCGGTGTAATGCCTTGTTTTAACTCCTTTTCAATAATGCCGGCAATATTCTTAAGTTTAGGTACGCCGCTATAGCTGCAACCGCCGTGAAACTTATGAATAATTTGCGCAAAGTGGACATTGTCAATATCTCCCTGAAGTGCTTTATCTGCCTGAACTCTTATCTCTGCAAACTCATTGACCAACATGCTCAACATCTCTTTAGCAAGATCTTCTTTGCCGGCGGACTGCTGCAACGCCAAAGACCAGTCAAAAGAGAGATTGCGGGATGCTGATGTTGGCTTGGAAGTTAGTGCGGGCAGTGAAGATTTACTTTCCATCACTTTGGCATGGGGGGCCCACTTATTAATAAGTTTCTGCAGTGCTATTTCATCAATGGGTTTTGCTAAACAATCATCCATACCCTTTTGCAAAAACTGCTCTTTTTCTCCAGGTAAAACATGTGCTGTGACCGCGATAATAGGCGTTTTTTTATTTTTTTGTCCTTTCTTGATTTGTGAACAGGCATTAATACCGTCTAATACCGGCATCTGAATATCCATGAAAATAAGGTCAAAGTGTTGTAATTTTGATTGTTCAACGGCTTCCTGACCATTAATGCATGTGGTTACGCTGCGAGTACGATCCGCGAGCATTGCCGAAATCAGTTTCAAATTCGCACTGTTATCATCCACCGCCATTACATTGATATCTTTACGAATGAAGATAGGTAATACTTTCTGACGTATACTGGTGTGGGTATTTTCTTTATCGTAGATCAGTGCATTAGAGAAGTTTTTATAATTGATAGGTTTACTCAAACAGTGCTTAATGCCCGTTGCCATTAGCGCTTCATAAATACTTGGATCACTGGAATTGAGTAATATAATGATGTTGTCAGTAAATAACTTCGCCTGGTTTATGTGGTGGATAAGAGGTTGTAAGTTCTCACAGTGGCTGTAACCGATAACAATACTGTCGTACTGTTTTTTTAATAATCGCTGCCATTGTTGTTCTGTTTCTGCCAATGAATACTCAGTTTTCCATTGGTTAAGCAGCTGTGAGCAGGCCCGCGCGGCATATTGGTTGCTTTCATAAACTAATACGGTTTGTTGCTGTAAGCTTGCCAGCGGTAAAGTGGTTAATGATCCTCTGCTACTTTTTTCTATTACAATGGTAAACCAGAATGTTGAACCTTGTTCCGGGGTGGAGATTAAATCAATGCTGCCTTGCATCTCTGTAACCAGTTTCTGGGTGATAACTAAACCTAAACCCGTGCCACCGTATTGACGTGTGATACTGGTATCCGCCTGTCCGAATGCTTTGAATAGTTGTGCCTGCTGCTTTTCTGAAATACCGATCCCGGTATCTGAAATCATTATTTTCAGGGTTACTTTATCATTATTATCACGATCTTCTTTGATGCGTTGAATTTGTACTTCAATATTGCCATGTTCTGTAAATTTGATCGCATTGCCAATTAAATTGGTTAAAATTTGTTGTAAGCGCATTGCATCGCCAAAGACCTCGTGTGGTACTTCAGGATCAATCATAATACTCAATTCAAGATTTTTTTCATGGGCACTCGGTGCGAGCAGATGCATCGTATCATCGATGCAATCGCGAAGATCAAAAGGGATATGCTCGAGCTTTAATTTACCCGCTTCCAATTTGGAAAAATCAAGAATATCATTGATGATATTAAGCAGGTTTGCAGCAGAACGTTCGATGGTCTGCATATAATCGATTTGATTAACAGTGAGTTGGGTTTTTAAAAGCTGCCGTGCAAATCCTATCACCCCGTTAAGTGGCGTGCGCAATTCATGGCTCATATTGGCTAAAAATTCAGACTTCACAAGGGCGGCCTGCTGTGCTTGTTTTTTGGTGATATCAAGCTCAATATTCTGCACCTCCATCTGATCCAGTGTTTCTCTTAATTCACTGGTTGCCAGGTCAATACTGTCCTGCATCTCCTCATGATGTTTAGACATCGCCAGTGCCATCTCATTAATACCTAATTGCAGTGAAGCAATTTCTCCTGAATAATTACCTTCTACACGAGAGTTTAATCGCCCTAAACTGATCTTCTCAACCACCGAGGCCATGTCTGAAATTGGCGCGGTAATACGTCTTGCCTGGGCAAAGGCAAGCAGTAAACTGCCTACAATACCCAGCAGGAACACCGCAAGAGAGAAGGCAGTGTCTCGATAAAATAATAGCTCAATTTGATCGGTGTTAACTTCAAGAGCAACATAACCAACAATTTTCGGCGTTTGCTCAAAGCTTGACTGGTATTCTAAAAAATTGCTTTCATCGACGATCGGACTGCGCACGATGATGGTGTCCTGGTAATGTTCTACTTGTGTTAAAAGGGGAATCTCCTGCGCATCTTTAGTGCGTAACATATCAAAGTTACGATGGTAATTACTGGTCACAAAAAGTTGATTTTGTGCGTCAAAAATAGCGATGCTTTTAATCATTGGACTATTTTTACGGTGTGTTGAGCCGATCAGACGTCTTAACACACTCCTAGTCTCATCCTGTATTCCATACTCACTGGCGATAGCCAGTGGTTCTGTGATGTTAATGGCGCGATTGATTAAAAAATCGTTTGCTTGATGATAGCGATTGAAAGAAAAGTAACCCGCTAATATTCCGCCGATGAGGATCGTCGGCAGGATGGTAAAGGCAATAACTTGTGCTCGCAGTCCGTATTTTGTCATAGCTTCTTTTTCTAAAATTAGTGAGATAATAACCAGGCTAGCAGATGGATATTTAATTTCGCAGGTTAAAATTAACCCGGTTCAGTCATCAATTTGCTATAAATGAATGCTTTTATTTCTCATTATGTGACAATAGTGTTATCGATAAACGTCAGGCTATGATGGCATAGCTTACTTCACCTGTGAATCACTTATGGCTCAGTTCTTTAAAGCATCACCCACAAATAGCAAAAAAAATCACATCTTAAAAAATGTGCAAGTTGAAAAGTTGGATCATCAGGGGCGTGGCCTAGCTTATTTCCAGGATAAACCACTTTTTATTGATGGTGCACTTAGCGGTGAGTTACTTGATGTACAAATTGTTGAAAGTAAAAAGCGTTATAGTAAAGCTAATATTGTCAGAATTATTAAAGCCAGCGAGTCAAGAATTGTAGCTGCTTGCCCCCATTATCAGGAGTGCGGTGGCTGTCACCTGCAGCATATGGATCAGGCGGCGCAACTGCAGGTTAAGTCGGAAGGTCTAATCTCATTATTTAAACGCTTTGCCAAACAGGCTCCCCAGCAGCTTGCAGCACCGGTAACCGGTCAGGCATGGGGTTATCGTCGTACCGCACGTTTTGGTTTACAATTTGATAAAAAAAATAAACAGCTAAAAATGGGTTTTAGACGCGCGCAAAGCAATGATCTGATCGACCAGAAAGTTTGCCCGGTTTTATTACCTGAATTGGAACGTTTAATTCCCAGCCTTAAGGTTTTATTAAACAGTTTACAGGGCAAAGCGGATTTAGGGCATGTTGAGCTGCTTTATGCGGATCAGGGCGCGGTGGTGCTATTGCGTCACCTGAAACCCTTAACACCTGCGGATCTTAAGCTTATAAAGGATTTTTCAGCGCAACAACAATTGAACTTTTTTGCTCAATCTTCTACTAATCAGTTTGTTTGTTTAGCTGGCCAAGCGGATCTCAGTTATCAGTTAGCAGAGTGGGATTGTTCGCTGCATTTTGCCCCGACCGACTTTCTTCAGGTGAATGCTGATATTAATCAAAAAATGGTAACGCAGGCACTGCAGTGGCTGGCTTTAGAAAAAACCGATCAGGTACTGGATCTTTTCTGTGGTTTAGGTAATTTTACCTTACCGATAGCGCGTCATGTTGCAACCGTGGTGGGCATTGAAGGCGTACAAAATATGGTGGATCGTGGCAGCGCCAATGCGCAGTTAAATCAACTCGATAATGCACACTTTTACCAGGCGGATTTAAGCGCAGAAAACCTCGCGCAGCAGGAGTGGGCTAAGCAGCGTTTTAATAAGGTGTTATTGGATCCGGCTCGTGCAGGCGCGTTGGATTGTCTGGCTTTTATTGCGCAACAAAAACCGTCACATATTGTCTATGTGTCCTGTGATCCGCTTACCTTGGCACGCGATAGTCAGGTACTGCTTGAGAAAGGTTATAAATTGCAGAAGTTGGGGTTGTTGGATATGTTCCCGCAAACCGGACATATGGAATCGATGGCATTGTTTACTGGTTAATATTATAACAAACAAGATCAGGAAATAAGCCCGGTTGGTATTCTTTTAATTTTTTGGAGTTTCGTTTAATGGTTTCAGTCAGAGATACGCATTTTTATCAGACCGCGCAAAAAAACCCGCAAAAATGGGTAACGACTTTGGGCTTAAATAGCGCGGATCAAGAAAAATTATTAGACAATTACGAAAAAACAATCGCTTTGTGCACCACCAATGAGCAATTTACCCTGCTCGAGTTGGGCACTGAGATGGTTGAGATCTTAGTCACGCTAAACATGGATATGGAGACCTTAAACGCCGCATTAATTTTTCCGCTGCTGGATCATCAAATAATCTCTCAGGAACAAGTTGATCAGTTATGGCCTAAGCGCGTCGCCAAACTGGTTAAAGGTGCGACGGATATGGAAGGTATTCGTGCACTGCAAAATAATAAGGGAGATCTCCAAAGCAATGCGGCACAAGTGGACAATTTGCGCCATATGTTACTGGCAATGGTTGAAGATGTGCGTGCTGTGGTTATTAAACTTGCTGAGCGAATCTGTTATTTACGCCAGGTAAAACTGGCCGATGAAAATAAAAGGGTGCTGGTTGCCAGTGAAATATCATCGATCTACGCACCTCTGGCTAACCGTTTAGGGATTGGCCAGCTTAAATGGGAACTGGAAGATCTGGCGTTTAGATATTTACAGCCTGAAATTTACAAAACAATCGCCAAACAGCTTGATGAAAAGCGTATCGACCGTGAAAATTATATTCAAAATTTTGTCGCTACCGTACAAGACTCCCTAAAAGAGATGAACATCAACGGTAGCGCGTATGGGCGTCCTAAACATATTTACAGCATTTACCGCAAAATGCAGAAAAAAAACCTCGAGTTTGAAGAGCTTTATGATGTCCGTGCGGTACGCGTAGTGGTTGAAAAACTGCAGGATTGTTATGCCGCTTTGGGAGCCATTCATACTAAGTGGCGTCATATTCCCAGTGAGTTTGATGATTATATTGCCAATCCTAAAGCCAATGGATACCAGTCTATTCATACTGTTGTATTAGGTCCGCAAGGCAAGGCTATTGAAGTGCAGATACGTACTCAGCAGATGCATGAAGATTCTGAACTAGGCGTTGCTGCGCACTGGAAATACAAAGAGGGCAGCGCCGGCGGCAAAGCTGCTGGTGGTTATGAAGAGAAGATAGCCTGGTTACGAAAACTGCTCGCCTGGCAGGAAGATATTGCGGATAGCGATGATCTGGTTGATGAAGTGCGCAGTCAGGTTTTTGACGACCGTGTCTATGTTTTTACCCCGAAGGGTGAAGTGATTGATCTGCCCGCAGGCTCCACACCGCTTGATTTTGCTTATTATATTCACAGTCAAATCGGGCATCGCTGTATTGGTGCTAAAATAGCCAACCATATTGTCCCCTTCACTTATCAGTTAAAAACCGGTGATCAGGTTGAGATACTGACTCAGAAGAAATCAAACCCAAGTAGAGACTGGCTAAATCCGAATTTAGGCTATATCAATGCACCTCGCGCCAGAAGTAAGGTCGCCTCATGGTTCAGGCAACAGGATCGGGATAAGAATGTCCTTGCCGGCCGGGAATTATTAGAAAATGAACTGGCCAAACTAAAACTGAAATTAAGTGATGTTTCCCCTGCGATAGAGCGCTTTAATGTCAGTTCTGTGGAAGATATTTTCGCAGGTGTGGGGAACGGTGATTTACGCATTAATCAGCTTTTACATTTTTTAGATGATCACTATCATCAGCAGACATTAGCTGAGCAGGATCAGGCCGTTTTAGAAAAATTAGAGAAACGCAGTAGTGCGTTTGTTGCTAAACCTACCGGCAATAATATTGTGATCGATGGTGAGCGTAATTTATTACACAGTGTCGCCCGTTGCTGTCAGCCTATTCCCGGTGAGCCTATCGAAGGTTATATCACTCAAGGACGGGGTATTTCGGTACATCGAAAAGGCTGTGATCAATTAGCTGATTTACGCGAAGCGCATCCGGAAAGAATTATTTCAGCGGCGTGGGAGGGGGTTGATTCATCCGGTTACTCATTAACCTTCCGTGTTGAGGCATTAGATCGCAGCGGCCTGTTAAAAGATATCACCACATTATTATCCAATGAAAAAATAAATGTGCTTGGTGTTAACAGTATGACTAATGTTAAAACTCAGACAGCGATTATCGATTTAAATCTGGAGATACGTAATAGCGAGAACATCAGCAATATTCAGGCTAAACTCAAACAATTAAAAGATGTGTCAGATATCAGACGCTTGTAAACAATAAAGCCCCTGTGCTGCGTAGCAGGGGGCTTTTCAATAAAAGCAGTTTTTACTGGTTGAAATGTTCTTTACAAAAAGCGATGCGTTGTTCTACGCTCATTTTAGAGGTATCGCCAAGGCTTTCTACGAGTTTTAAACGCGGCACAAGACCCTGACCATTGGCCACTTGAATCGCCAGACCCGGTCGGGCATTGAGCTCCAGTAACATCGGTCCCTGTTCACGGTCGAGAACCATATCTGTCCCTATATAGCCCATTTCAGTCATTTCATAACAGCTTGCTGCAAGATAGAGCAGACGATCCCATGTAGGTACTTCTAAAAGTGAGAGCTGTTTATTGGTGTCTGGATGATGTTTAACCGGCAGGCCAAATTGTACGGCATGCAGCGCTTTACCTGTGGCAATATTAATACCCACGCCAACTGCGCCTTGATGCAGATTGGCTTTGCCATCTGATGCCGCTGTCGAAAGACGCATCATTGCCATTACCGGAAAACCTTTAAAAACGATCACCCGCACATCCGGTACGCCTTCAAAGCTAAATCCGTCAAAGGCATTATCAAATTTGATTAAACCTTCAACGACGGCAACATCAGTACTTCCCCCTAAACTGAATAAGCCGGCAAGAATATCAGTAACATGGCGCTTAATTTCAGAAAGACTCTCCTCTTTACCATTGCCTTTATAATAACGGCCTTGCTCAATTCTGGTGATGATCAGTATCCCTTTACCACCACTGCCTTTTGCAGGTTTGATAACAAATCCGGATACATCTTTGATAAACTTTTCTACATGTTCAACTTCCGCCTGCATGCTAATAACCCCTAAAAGAGCCGGGGTGGTTACCTCTGCATCATGGGCAATGATTTTAGTTTTCAGCTTATTATCCACCAATGGATATAATCGGCGCGGATTATATCGGCTGATATAATCTCTATTACGCTTATTCATACCCATAATACCTTTTTTCTTCAGTTTAAAAGGGTTAGCGAAAAACATGGTTTACTCCCCATCGACCATCGATTTAAAGCGGCGTAATTCTAATAGGCGGTAACCTGTGTAACTACCCAGTAATAATACGAATGACATAACAACAAACTGTAAGCCTATAAAGTTGAACATTAAATGACGGGTAAACTCATTACTCATTATAAAATAAGCGATCACTGCTACGATTAAACTGCCGCCGCCTTGTTTCATTACCTCTTTCGCTCCCTCCTCTTCCCACAGCACTGACATACGCTCAATCGTCCAGGAGAGGATGATCATCGGGAAGAAAGTGATTTTAAGTCCTTCGGTAAGGCCGAGTTTGTAGGACAGTACACTGAACATGGAAATTAATAGAATAACCATAATAATGACCGTCGATATTCGCGAGACCAGTAGTAAATTCAGGTGTGAGAGGTAAGAACGAATAAAGAGACCGAAGGAAACAAGCAGAATAAAACCAATTAAACCGGTGATCAGGCTGGTTTGAATAAATGCCATGGCGATTAATACCGGCATAAAGGTTCCCGATGTTTTCAGACCGACTAGCACACGCATTATTACCACGACCAATACCCCTAACGGGATCATTAAAATACCTTTGAAAAGCGATTGATCTTCTACTGGCAGGCTGTGAATTGAGAAATTAAACAGATGCTCATTGACCGGTTTTTCCATGATTGCCGATAATGCGGGTTGGTTTTGTTTAATCATTGAAAAGCTGACCGTTGAATCTATTCCGCCAGTTAATTCAAGCAGAGCTTTACCACTTTGATCCCAAAGCAACATGTTTTCGCGGTTGACGGCTTTGGTGCTGATAGGATTAAAAAGTTGCGTTGTAATAATGCCATCTTGCTGTTGAAATACTTCAACCAAGGATTGCAAATGTTGGCGTCTGCGTCCATCTTCTAAGTTGAGCACACCAATTATTTTTGCCGGAATATTTGCTTCATTTAATAACGTCATTAATAGCTCTGCGCTAGGAGAGCGACCGTTTAACATTAATCTTACGTTTTGATTAGGATCTTCTGCATTTAATGCTTTTAGAAGCTCGCGGGTAAAACTGAATGCATCAGCACTTTTTTCATAGGCTTCATCAATGATCACCTTACTTGCGGCAAGTCCGGCTGCGGCCGTTTTACTGGCAAGCAGTTTCGGCATTTCGTTGATTTGCGGATCTGTGCTGTTAGCATCAGCAAGTACTTGAATATTGTAATAAAGAGTTTGTTTTCCCTGTGCTTTGCGAATGCCCCATTGCGCCTGTGGTGTGGTTCCCTCATTTAGAAACGAAAGGCCATAGCCAGGTGATGCGGCATTTTGACTGAGCAGGGTAAAACCAGCTTGTTTTTTTGGTGTGCTTAATGACGCGAGAACCGGTGCATCTTGTGCGATGAAGTCAATTTTAGCATCGATGCTCCAAATGGTGCGGGTTTCACCCGGAAACCAAGGAATATCAAGCGCCACATGACGCTGTACTGATTGAAATATACCCAGAATAAATAAACTGGCTATTAAAACGTAAAAGAAAACCTTGGAATTCATAATTAAGCCTTACTCGTTATCTGCGCTATTTTCTACATACTTTGGATAGATAAATTCTTGACTGACATCCACCACGGCAACATCCTGTAAGAATGAACGACCAATTAAAACCGGATAATCCATGTGGGTGCGATCAGCCAAGGTAAATTCAGTTTCCCCTGCGACTTTACCGATCCGGACATGCAGACTAACCACGATCCGTCCCTGTGCATCAGCTGGATCGCTGGATTGAGAGATTTTCACTAAACGCACTATTTTTGCTTCTACAATCTGTGCTGCTGCATCTTTCCCATGGGCTATATTAAAACGCACCCATTTTTTACCGTCGCGTTCGAAACGTTCGATATTTGTCGCATTAATTGAAGCAGTTGCTGCACCACTATCTATTCTTGCCTGGAAATTTGTTTTTACGGCGGAGATATAAACCCATTCCTCTTCTCCGAGAATAAATTTATTGTCAACTTGCTTAGGCTCTACTTTTTTTACCTTGAGTTTGGCTTTTGCTGCCGAAAGCGAGCTGCCTAGTTTACTCGCCTCAGCTTTACTCGCTGATAATGCGTCATTTGCCGCTGTTAATTCTGCTTGTGTGCGCAAATGCGCCTGTTGAGCCTGCAAATAATCCTGTTGCGTCTGCAACTGCTCCTGCTGTGTCTGTAACTGCTGCTGTTGCGCAATAACCAACTCTTCTTGGAGGGTGATTATTTTTGCTTGCTGTTGCTCTTTTGCCGGGTTACTAACGCAGCCGCTGGTGCTGAGAAGTAGCAGTGTCGTTAACAACACTGTTTTATTTAGAAACATAAAAAATCCTTACCCTTATTTTAATGATTGACCGCGGAATCATAACATTTTGTATTAAATATTGCAGAGAAATCACTGTGTCCGAGAAAACAATAATAAACATTTTTAAGATAAAAACTTTTCATTAACAAATGTTTATCAGGGGCTCGATGGTTCACTAGTATAGCGCTTAATAAGCCCTGCAGATAATATTAGCAGAGAGGTTAGAAGGTCGAATGAAAAATTTTTACAGAATTAAAGGTGGCATAAATGGTAATGAAGCAGAGAGTGAACAAATTGATAAAAGATAATTAATTTGCACGAGTCAATGATATGACTAGTGCAAATTAGTTACCTGTATTTTTGCTACTTTTTGATATAGCGGGAATATAAAAATAATCCAAACAGTATCAGTAAAGAGTATAAGTAAAGCGGGTAGCTACCAACTATTTGATAAGGAGTTTTGCCAAAAGCGGGCTGTATGTTTTTACTTAATACGGCGGCAACGTCTCTGGGTAAACGTCCGACTTCATTGCCTGAAGCATCGAAAATAGCCGTGATACCATTATTGGTCGCACGTAACAGCGGGCGTTCGAACTCAAGAGCCCGCATTCTGGCTATTTCTAAATGTTGATCCGGCCCAATTGAATCACCAAACCAGGCATCATTACTTAAGGTTAACAACACGCCTGTTTCTGCGTCCATATTTTTACGCAGTAGTTCAGGAAAAGCGATTTCAAAACAGATTGCTGCCGCTAAGGTTGTTTGCTCCGTTTGTAAGTTACGTTGAATTTCATCACCGCGCTGGAAACTAGAC
>JBATHQ010000339.1:0-3095 GCA_049667005.1 Psychromonas sp. | reverse complement strand
TGCGATATGTCCTGTCGCTTTCCTTTATCCTATCGTTCGATTCTTCATTGCTACATTAGGTGTGCTAGCCAGTTGGCAATCTGCCTAAGCGGTATACAATTACTCCGTTGCTCTGCCCTCTGTTCTCAGCGTCCACATTTCTGTTTAGCCGTCAAATTAAGCCTGCTTTCGTCAAAGCACTTGTGAGCCGATAGTTTAAATTCAGCACTTTTCATATACTTAAAGAATACTTCCCCCCTTCGCAGTCAATTAAAGCGTTTGGCTCAAATTGACTCTATCAAACATGATGCTGATAGTCGGCTTGGTTTTATCCTCCACACCATTACTGGCTTTCATCGGCCTAGCCTTACTCACTACTACGGGTTCATCTGCCACCTCACACTCATATTAACCTTGAGTCACCTCTTGAGATAATATGCCCAATCCTTCGGATTGGATGCAGTGCCAGGCTTCCCCAGTTATTACACTGACTCCCTGTTAGAGATCCCACCCTCAAGCACAGTTTTGGTCTGACTGAGTATCGGGCTTCGCGCTATTTTGGACGCTTACCCACCAATACTGCCGAAACAGGTTACGGTTAGTTGTGTACCTCTAACTTCCTATGGCTTCCTTCAGACCCTGCCGTTGGCCAGCAACGCCCTTGCCATTCGGATTATCTTCCCCTCAGTCGGGGTGATCTCACTCTCTTGCAAGTGAGCGGGTTTGCCAGCTTTGCTGGGCAAACAAAAACGGTGCGCGAAGCACACCCTACATTGATAGTAGCAGCATGTGCTGATCGTAAAATCACGGATGACGGTGTCGAAGGAACAGGGGATCATAGTTGTTTACTGTGCATGAAATGCACAACGTAGGGTGTGCTCCGCGCACCGAAAACAATTATAAATCGTTCCGCCATTTGCATTGTTACCACTGAAATATCAGATCACATTGGCAATTTTATGCTTTTAAGGTAGTTTTTGAAGTTGTTTTAACATTCCAGAAAATATACTTTCTGATATTTTTTTTGGAAAATCAGCGCCAATTCTCTTCCTTGCTTCATCAATTATATTGACTGTTTCATTTTTAATATTTTGCATTATTTCTAGCATTAATGTTTCGTCAAAGCCAACCAATTTTGCAGTTGCTAGAAAGTGGCGGGGGTAGATCTTATCGATGTGATATTTTTTACCTTTTGAGGCTTTTAATCCCATTGCCAATTTCACTTGCCGAATATTCAGACCCTGCTTATTCACAACAGGATATATTGATAGAATATCGTAGAACGGTGTTAACTGATATTGTCCATCGGGTAATATAAAAATAGAAAAATTCTTTGCATGTCCATCCGAAGCGCCTAATAACCAAAATAATACCTGTGCTTTCATAAAGTTATATCTATCTTGTTCGGCATTCTTCGAGCCGATCAGATGGTGCATTATCGCCTCTATGCCTGGCCCACCCTGGTTTTCATATTTTAAGGCAGAAGGAGTATTAAATACCTGGCAATAATCCTCCTGTGGTCTGCGCATTAACCACTGACCATCCTTTGAATATTGTCGATCAAAACGTTTCACTGATAGTGCTTTAATATCCTCCAGTATTATCATTTCACACTCTGCGACAGGCAGACCATATGCTTTTACAAGTAACATGCAAAGAAATTCATTTTCAACACTATCATGCATATCCAATTTATAGGAATGGCTATTTATTTCACCAATAGGTAGCTTAATGATATGTGAGGTTGGAGTTGACTTTATCGGGAGGCACCACTGTTCTTTAATGTTCAGTAGTGCTGTCTTTTCCTGAGCACCAGCAACAGAGATTCGAAAATCCTGCTCTTCTTCAATCATTCCCAAAGGCATATTTGACTGGTAACCTTTAATGATTTTGCTTAACTCCTGAAATGACAGTAATTTGTAATCTAATGCTTTTATGTTCTCCGGTTTAATACCTTGTGGTAACAGTTGCACTGCCCCGACACAGTCACGACCAATCATCGAAAGTAAATCAAAAGGTTGAGTAGAGCTTGCTTGATAGCGTGCAACTATTCTTTGTCTAATTTCACTATTATCAGGCAGCAAATTATCGAAATAATTATAAACCACATCACCTTTATATTCTTGCTTCGAAAGAGGCATTGATAACGATATTGGCCTAGCCCCGCTGATATCTAACCATTCTTTGCTATAAGCAAAATGATGTGCACCACTGCCATCTTTAGTAAATTTTCCAACTAAATAACCATTTAGATACACATCAAGTATCGCCATTACCACTCCTCCTTCCATTTAGCGTTGCTATCAGAACTTTTATTATTACGAGAAGTAATTTCGAACTCTAAGTCGAGAGCAGAAAGGATTTTAAAAAATGTTTCCATTTTGGTAGATTCAGGTCTTAATTCGAAATTCGATACGGTATCTTGTCTAATACCGACCTTTTTAGCAATATCGGTCTGAGACAGCTGCGCATCTAATCGAATATCTTTTAGATATGCACTAAGCTGCTTTGTATTGGTTATTTTCATATCAATTCTTCTACACTCTGAAACAGATAAAATTATTTTTACACGGCTTAACAGGTAAAGCAAGCTATACACGCTATGGCAGGTAAAAACATATTAAAAAGAGGATGCGCATAGATAGAGGAGTAGAATTCTCAGGTTACGACTTAACTCATCGAGATTCCCGACAAAAGACTTCGGGAATGACGGTCAAAAACGGTGCACGAAGCACACCCTACGGTATTTCATGCAGAAATCTGATAACTCACTTTTTATTTAATTTCTCTACCCATTTATCGGCAGATTCGGACATTAGATCGTAAACAAACTCGAAGGCTTCTTTACTTTGACGGTAGGGATCCGGGATCTCTTTCTGCCCATTCCACTGTGCGAAGAGCATGGTTTTACCTCTCGCGGCAGGTGAAAGGTTGGTTATTGCTTTGATATGCCCTTTTTCCATCACTAATATCAGATCATGTTCGGCTATCAATTCTGCGGTTAATTTCTGCGCGATATGTTGAGAGAGGTCAAGATTGTCTTTTAACGCAACGGCCTGAGAATTCGGATCTGCGGGATTACCGACTAAGGCTGCAATCCCTGCGGAGTTCACTTC
>JBATHQ010000338.1:0-2777 GCA_049667005.1 Psychromonas sp. | reverse complement strand
TAGCTGATAGAGTGGTATTTATGGACGAGGGAGAAATTATTGAAATAGCCACGCCGGAAATTCTGTTCAGCTCACCACAACAAGAACGTACCAAAACTTTCTTAAATCAGATTTTAAGCCACTGATGACTTTGCGTATTGTTAAACCCGTCTTATCTGCCGTTGTGCAAATAGCCATTTTGCTGCTCGGCATCGTCTGGCTTCTGGATAGCGGCGCACAGGCAATGGGCTATAGCTGGCAGTGGCAACGTATTCCGGATTACCTGTTCTTCTATGAAGACGGACAATGGTGGCCGGCAGAACTGATTGATGGATTATTGGTAACCCTTAAAATATCGGCTTTAAGTTTAATTGCGACGCTGCTTATCGGATTAATAACTGCGCTGTTAAGAGTATCTAATTCTGTTGTCGGGCGGATTCTGGCGCGTTGTTATGTAGAGCTGATTCGCAATACACCATTACTGGTACAAATTTATCTGCTGTATTTTGTTTTTGGCCCGGTGATCGGCTTAGACCGCTTTTCAACAGCCGTTTTAGCCCTGGCGCTTTTTCAGGGGGCTTATACTGCCGAAATTTTCAGAGCCGGGTTAAACAGCATCGATACGGGTCAATTTGAAGCAGCAAAATCCCTCGGTCTCCCGACCTATTACACCTATAAAGATGTGATCTTACCGCAAGTATTGCAAAGAACTTTGCCACCATTAACCAACGAAGTAGTTTCGCTTATTAAAAATTCTTCTATTGTTAGTGTGATGGCTATTTTTGACCTGACCACAGAAGGAAGGAATATCGTTTCTGAAACAGCTATGCCATTTGAGATATGGTTTACGGTCGCCGCTATTTATCTCTTACTTACCCTTTCGCTTTCTGCACTGGCTGCCTGGCTTGAACATAAGCTGGGTGCGCAATGGCGAAGACAATAAGCAATAACAACAGGAGGAATCACATGAAATCCATTAAAATACTGCTACTGGGATTATTAACCATGGTACTTTCACTTCCGGTAAGTGCCAGCACAGAAAATTTAGACGAAATCAATGCAAGAGGCACCCTGCGCGTCGGTATGTCAACTTTTGTGCCCTGGGCAATGCGCGATAAACAGGGGGAGTTGATTGGTTTTGAAATCGATGTTGCAAAGCGCCTGGCGGCAGATTCCGGCTGGAAAGTAGAGTTTGTACCAACGGCGTGGGATGGTATTATCCCCGCCCTGTTAGGCAAAAAGTTTGATGTTATTATCGGCGGAATGTCGATCACTGAAGAGCGCGCCAAAAGCGTACTTTTTACTGCCCCATATTCACACTCGGGTGTACAGGTTGCAGCAAATAAGGAGTTAGCTAAGGGCTTTAGCAAATTCAGTGACTTCGACTCACGTCAGGTAAATATTGCCGCCCGCCGCGGCGCGTTCACCGTGCAGATAGCGCGGGAAACATTTCCAAAGGCAAAAATTCTTCAATTTGATGATGATGCGCAGGCATTTCAGGAAGTACTGAATGGCAATGCCCACGCGGTTATTGCCTCCAGCCCCAAACCTGAACAGGAAGTCATCAAGCATCAGGAAGTACTGTTTCTGCCATTTACTGAAAGGCTTTCAAAAGGCAATGAAGCCTTTGCCGTTCGCCTAGGCGAAGAAGATAAAAAAGCTTTTTTTGATAAATGGATTGAAGCTCGTACTGCAGACGGCTGGTTATCTGAGCGCTACGAATATTGGTTCGCAACACTGGACTGGCAGAGCCAGGTTAGTGAGGGACAGTAATAACGATAATAATAGCAATAAAAACACCCCCTGATTCGTCAGGGGTATCTTCAAGAAAAGATAATTCCTACTGTTAAAATGTGAGTACAATGCAAGCAAAAATGGGTAAACCACGCCATTCATTCAACCTCTTAGATTATATTCTAATCGTTGTCTGTATGCTGGCCATCGGCTGGCTCTATTACCGTTCTTCAATCGGCGTTAACTACCACTGGAACTGGGCGAGTGCCATTGACCTCATTTTCACGCCAAGAGCCGATGGCAGTTTGCCTTATTTCTTTCAGGGCATCATCTCCACCCTGCGCCTCACCATTTGGGGAATGGCCTTTGCGTTGGTTATAGGAACCCTGTTAGGCGTTGCACGGCACGCCAAAATTGCCCTGTTTAAAATCCCTGCCACAGCCTATATTCAGTTGATCAGAAATATCCCGCCTCTGGTATTTATTTTTATCTTTTACTTTTTTATCTCCAATCAGTTAATCCCCCTGCTGGGGTTAGATAATCTGTTGAGAAATCATAACGGTGAGCTGGGCGGATTACCGTACTTCCTGTTTGGCTCCCCTAACCTTTGGGAAAATCTGCTTTCCGGTGTTTTGTGTGTCGGTTTACTCTCTGCCGCTTATATCGCCGAAGTGGTTCGAGCCGGCTTAGAAGGTGTGGAAAAAGGCCAGTGGGAAGCGGCACATGCACTGGGATTATCCCCCTGGTCTAAATACCGCTATGTAATTGCGCCGCAGGTTTTAAGCAATATCGCCCCTCCGCTGGCAGGACAGGCTATCTCATTGGTAAAAGATTCCTCGATCATCTCTCTGATCTCTATTCAGGAGCTCACTTTTGTGGGCACCGAAATAGCAAACTCATCGGGTCTGATCTTCGAAATCTGGTTATTTGTCGGGCTGGCTTATTTAATTATCTGCCTGGGGCTGTCACTATTATTCGCCAGGATTGAAAAAAGAAGCAGGAAGCATTTGCTTAAATAATCGGCTATGTGAACAGCAACTATTCGGCGTTCGGGCTAACGCATC
>JBATHQ010000337.1:0-2564 GCA_049667005.1 Psychromonas sp. | reverse complement strand
TACTTACCTTTGGCTGAACTCCAGCCAATGAGTTTCTGAGGTAATATTTTTCCAATAACTGCGGGAAAAGAGGTTCAGAGCTATTGTAAGATAGAATGTCTTTCAGTGAAACAGACTCCACCTCTGGCAAATCTAACTCACTTTTGTAAGATAGCATTCCAACGCCGTGCTCACCTTGTAGGGCGAGTAAGTACATATCGTTGATCTTGGCGTATCTTGCGAGTTTCTCTGCAATAAACCTACGGTTAAAACCCTCTGGGAGGTTTTGAGCAAAAATTGGGTGTAAAGATCCAGAAGAGAAACCATCCATGCTTTTTTTTGTCATCGTAAGAGATACATGCCGCTTGTTTTGGGTCGGTTGATAGTTATGCACCGAGCCATGAGTTAGTATGCCCAGCTCAACGTCGTTAGAACAAACGGTAACTTGTGTGATTTTGCTTGGTAGGGTTGGAGTAAAAGACATTACTCATCCTCCGAAAATAAATCTTCAATATCATCCCAATCGGGCAGGGAATGTTTCTTATCGGTGATTTCAAATTGCAACCCAACAATGTCAATCAAACGCTCAAATATGTCGAAAGAACCTGTGAAATGACCGTTTTCAATTTCAGATATTGTGGTCTTATTAATCCCGGTTATTTCAGACACTTGCTGCTGTGTTAACCCAAGGGTTCTCCTGTTTGCACTTATCTTTTTCCCTATTGCCTCACGATTTGCCATAAACTTAACCACCAATTATATTAGCCATATAGCTAACATTATAACCTAAATCAATAAAGTTAGCTATATGGCTAACTTTTTCTCAGCAATTCTCGGTGATTTAATATTTACCAAGACAAAACAACTTTTTCAGCCGTTTTTACTTTCGTTAGCATCTGGTTGTCTTTCGCCTAATCTTTTTCTTTTGCTGCGGGCACAAATCAAACTACACAGCTAAGTGCATTATCTGCCTATTCTGCTTTTTAAGTTGTTTTTGTCGCTGTTACTTCATAGTTATCAGGATTTAATAACAAATCCATTAAGTGAGCCCAGTCATCTACTACCAATATTCTGATGGTCGCTCTAAAGTTTTCCCACAAATGAGATTTTGAGCCGAATGAAGCTCTGCACGCTTGATATACACCATCCGTTAATTCAAAAATCTGATGAAAATAAAACGCCAACAACGTAAGTAAATACATATTGTAACTAAGATTTTTTTGGCCGTGGCCATAGTTATGCTCTAAATGATAACCTTGATTTTTAAGTGTATTAAAACACTCATTTTCAATTTTCCAGCGGCAACGACCTGCTTTAGTCATGTGTTCAACATTGCTTGCCGTTATGTCTATATCGGTCACCCAGCTGTTGGTATAGGTGATTTTTCCCTGTTCATTTCTTAACTGGTACTGGAACCAATTAACTTCAATTGCGTTTGCACCACCATGCAGAGGTACTTTATTTTGCCAAGTATAAATATGAGTTCGGCCTTTATCGTCAATATATTCTGTTGTGGGTAATGAACAAAAGGCATTGAGCCATTCCGTCATATATTTGTGATCGCCTGGCTTGGCGACAAATAAATAGTGCATGCCATTATCTACTGTGGTTTCTATCATAGGCTGATGTGACATCAAACCGTCGCCACAAATCATAAACTTCTGTCGGGGATGTGCCTTGCGTAAATTGTTAATGAAGCGTTTAGACGCATTACTTTCACAATCTTGTTTTTTAGTCCCATCCGTATTTTTAATCGCTTCAGGCATGACGGGTAAGACCTGCTTCTGATCCGGATGCATGATAGCACCTTGCAGAACACCGTGACTGTAGGTGAGCTCACCGCTTTTGTGCTCTTTGGTTAAACAACAATCGCAATGGACGGTTTTAGAACTGTGATACTGCGTACCATCAATCGTACACATCAGCACGTTAGGCAAAATGGTATAGGCTTCTAGGTGCTTGTGCCGTCTTAATCGCTCAAAATAATCTTTAAAAACAGTGGATAATGCCTCGCTAGGTACATTATCCAGTACATCACGTAGCTGGCTGTCACTTGGAATATTGCTGACATTAAAAATGGTTTTTAGGTTGTTGCGTTGGTATTTTTGCTCAAGTCGTTTTTGAAAATGAAGTAATGAGGGATCTTGAAAATACATGCAAGCAAACGCACTCATCAACACATCATGTTGACTGAAAACACATTTGTTTTGTTGTCGTTTATCACTGATGGCAGAAAAACACTCAGACAATGACTCTCTGAGTGCCGTGAATTTTAGATGTTTTTTCGTTTTTAGTTGTGAAACCATACGTTTACCAAAATAAAGAGTTTGTTATTATTTTGATCAGATCATCGAATAAGTAAAAAGTTCAATTTTTTTTGCTTTTGTTAAAAATAACTTAAATAAGGCACTAAATAGGGATATTTAGTGCGAAAACTGTTTTTTGATATCTCTCAGAGCCTTTGTATAGCTTGAAAGTTATTTTCACCGAGAAGTGCTGTAAAATTTTTATCAGTTTGATTAGACCTTTTCTGCAAGAAGGGGATGTCGTTGCTCAGACCGGGAGAAATTTATTCGCCGTTATTA
>JBATHQ010000336.1:0-3345 GCA_049667005.1 Psychromonas sp. | reverse complement strand
CACATTGAGAAAGTGTTGGGTTGCACAACGGTTTTTTCAATCTCTTCATTTAACCAGGTTCCCCACTCAGGAAAGGTATCTAGAATCCAGGATTCACGGGTGATTTCACTAACTTTACTCATATTTTATTTCCTTTAATGTTTTAAACTAAAATGACATTGATATTTTGTTTTCTGAGACTTTCAATCACGGCAGGATCAGCAGCTTTCCCGGTAATTACCGTGTCAATATTTTCTGCTGAACAGAACATCATGCCGGTTTTCTGGCCCACTTTGGAGCTGTCTACGACTACTATTAATTTACCCACCTGCTTGAGCATTTGCTGCTCGGCGACTGCCGTGAGCATTTCCGTTTTATATAAACCCGCTGCAGTTAGGCCTTTGCCACTGGTAAACATGATATCGCCACCATAAATACTGGCGCTGTCAGAAGAGGGGTTAATAAACAGATTTTGTTTTTTATTATATTGTCCGCCCATGATAATGACGTTTTCATGCTCGTTTTCAATTAAGTAACTGGCCAGAGGAAAGTAGTTGGTAACTACCTGCACCGAGGTTCCGCAAAGTTCCTGGCCTAATATAAAGGCTGTTGACCCACAGTTAATCACCACTGTGCTATCAGGTGCACATAAGTCAGAAGCCTGTTTGGCAATTTTCGACTTTTCCTCAAAATGATCAGTGTTATTAACATTTAGGGGAGACCAGACGGCTTTCTCTACAGGTAAATATTGAGCTCCATTTCTAACTTTTTTTAATCGCCCTAAGTCATCAAGTTTGGATATATCTCTGCGCGCGGTGGCGGGGGATACATTAAAAAAATCCACAATATCGGCAACGCTTAGAGATTGTTTGCGATGCAGGTTGTTGATGATTTCATCGTGTCTTTGTTGTTCATTCATACTGCTTCTCTATATTTGTTGCTTAGTAATCATCGACTGAATAAGTGGTGATTACTTGTGATTTGATTTGATTGTATTCATGAGCACTTTTAAAGTCAAAGTATTTTTTTTAAAATTGTTTAGCAGTCGGTTTTTTTTAAGATAAACAAAAGCTTAATGTTTGTATTTTATTTAACCGGTTGATTTTATTGGTTTATATTTTATTTTGTGAAGTGCTTAACAAAATTAAAAGCTGGTGGTCAAGTGTTTTGATCTAAATCAATGTGGTCACAAGTAATCATGGCGTGATTCTTTGTGAGTGTTAATCTGTTGGGGAAATAACTAATTGATTGCAGAGTGGCACCCAAAAACACTCTTGATCAGAACCTTAAAATTGATTTAGTCACAGAATGAGGTAATCCCATGGATTTTATATACGACGTTTTTTATATCTTTTACAGTCAGGTGATGACCAAAGCACCTTTACTGCTTGGTCTGGTTACCTTAATCGGTTACTGGCTACTGAGAAAAGATAAAACCACCATTTTAAAAGGTACTATTAAGACCATTGTGGGTTTTATGCTGGTACAAGTTGGTGCGGGCACATTGGTAACCGGTTTTAAACCTGTTATTGAAAAACTATCTGAGTTCCACGGCATTACCGGCTCAGTGATCGACCCCTACACCACCATGATGTCTACCATGGAAACCATGGGTGATATGTACTCCTGGGTAGGTTATTCGGTATTAATTGCTCTGGCAATTAACATTGTGTTTGTGATGTTTCGCCGCATAACTGGTATTCGTACCATTATGCTCACCGGGCACATTATGTTCCAACAGGCTGGCTTAGTTGCGGTTTTTTACTTTGTGTTGGGTACACCGATGTGGGAAACCATCATCTACTCCGCCATTCTAATGGCATTATATTGGGGTATCTCTTCTAATATTATGTTCAAGCCGACTGAGGCTGTCACCGGCGGTGCAGGATTTTCGATTGGTCATCAACAACAATTTGCGTCATGGATTGCCACTAAAGTTGCGCCTAAACTAGGTGATCCAAAGGATAGTGTCGATCACGTCAATCTGCCTAAATGGTTACATATTTTCCATGATAGTATCGCCGCAACTGCGATTGTAATGACTATCTTCTTTGGTATCATTTTGCTTTCATTCGGGCTTGATAACCTACAAGAGATGGCGGGCTCAACGCACTGGACAATTTATATATTAGAAACAGGTCTTAAATTCGCCGTTGCGATTCAAGTTATCGTTGCCGGTGTAAGAATGTTCGTTGCGGAACTTTCTGAAGCCTTTAAAGGGGTTTCTGAACGCCTTATTCCTAATGCTGTTTTAGCGATTGACTGTGCGGCTATCTACTCTTACTCACCAAATGCTATGGTATTTGGCTTTATGTGGGGTGCAATCGGTCAATTTGTTGCAGTTGGCTGTATGTTAATGTTTGATTCTCCAATTATGATCATCCCCGGCTTTATCCCGATGTTCTTCTCTAACGCAACCATTGGTGTGTTTGCTAACCACTTTGGTGGCTGGAAAGCAGTTATGAAGATCTGTTTTGTGATGGGTATTATTGAAGTGGTTGGTTCAGCTTGGGCCATTCAACAATTTGCTGACCAAGGCGCTATGTTTAATGGTTGGATGGGCATGGCCGATTGGGCTTTGGTTTTCCCTCCGATTATGCAAGGGCTAACAGCATCTAAAATGTTTATCTTTGTCATTATTGGCTTGTCCGCTGTCTACATGTACGTTGCATCAAAACAACTACGTGCTGAAGAAGATGCAATCACAGCAGCTGCAGCAACAACACCTGCAACACCAGCGGCAGTTGCAGTAGTCGAAAAATCAGGCGTAACACTTCAACAACCGGTTCGTATTCTTGCAGTATGTGGTAATGGTCAAGGTTCATCGATGATGATGAAGATGAAAATTGGCAAATACCTAGAAGGCAGAGGTATTCCTCATGTGATGGATTCTTGTGCGGTTTCTGATTACAAATCTAAATTACAACAAACAGATATTATTGTTTCTTCTAATCATCTATCAGCACAGATGGAAGTTGATGGAAGTAAGTTTATATTAGGTGTGCAAAATATGCTTAATGCCAACTCTTTCGGCGATGAATTAGTAGATATTATTAACACAAACTTCTCGGCCGTATCTGCTCAATAAACCAACCCTTATTATCAAATTGGCTGCTGACCACAATCAGCAGCCTTCGGAGAATGAATATGAGTTTTAAAGAATCACTAATTGCAAACAATTCAATCAAATTAAATGTAAGCGCTGCAAACTGGGAGGACGCCATTAAAGTCGGCACAGATATGCTCGAAGCATCCGGCGCAATTCAACCAAGTTATTACCAGGCTATTGTCAGCAGTATCAAAAAACTCGGCCCTTATGTGGTGATCGCCCCGCGTTTTGCCATGCCCCATGCGCGCCCTGAAGAC
>JBATHQ010000335.1:0-2005 GCA_049667005.1 Psychromonas sp. | reverse complement strand
TGCTTCAAACCAACTGTTCGGCATGGCATAACTTGATAAAGGACTGTTTGAGTTTCGCCACGAGCTCATTTTAATGAACTTAAAAGGTGGTTTATATTTCAATTGCTTTAACCGCCGATGCAACCTATTCGGTTTCTTCCACAGTTTAAGTTGAATTGCCCTTAATCTTCGCCTGATCCAACCGGCTAATTGTTTAAGCTCTCGTTTGCAATTGGCGATACTAAAGAAATTCACAAACCCACGCACGACTGGGTTAAGTTGTTTTATAACCTCACTTAAATTCCTACCGCCGTTGCGTTTTGTTAATTTCTTAACCTTCACTTTAAAGCCTTGAAGTTTTGATTTTTGTATCCGTGTGTACTGGCTACCTATCTCCACTCCTAAGAATTTTACCCCATTGTCGCTGTGCGCTATATGGGTTTTCCTCTTGTTGACTGTCAGTTGCAGATCTTTTTCCAGTATCTGGGTCGCTTGCTTTAAGGCATTCTCTGCGGCTATTTCTGTATTGCACAGGATCAGGATATCATCAGCGTAGCGCACTATTCGGTGCTGACGCCTTTTCATCTCCTGATCAAACGCATCGAGATAAATATTTGCAATAAGCGGACTGATAACGCCCCCTTGCGGACTGCCGACTCGGCTTGCTTCCCAATTTTTACCAATCATGACGCCGCTTTTTAGAAACTGAGTGATCAATTTTAAAATGCTACCGTCTGTCACTCGTCTTTGAATGCTTTTTATGATCAGTTCATGATCTAGCAAATCAAAACACTTCGACAGATCCATATCCACTACCCATCGACGATCATATTTACGCATAAACACAGTCGCTTTACTGATGGCATCATGGCAACTTCGCTCCGGTCTATATCCATAACTTGATGGATGGAATTCCGGTTCAAAGATCGGTTGGAGTATGTTCAATAGAGTTTGTTGTACTATACGATCTCGCACTGCGGGGATACCTAACAATCTCACACCGCCATCGTCTTTGGGTATTTCTACTCGTTTGACCGGCTGAGCCTGATATTGTTTCGTTTGCAGTTCAAATTGCAGTTGTTTTAGGTTTATTTCTAGATTCTCAGCAAAAGCACCGATGGACTGTCCATCGATTCCGGCTGCTCCTTTAGCACTTTTTACCTTTTTGAATCCCTTGTACAAGTTGTTGATATCCAACATCTGGTGATACAAGCTGTAGTAAACTCTCACTTCACTGCCCTTACTTGCGATATGTCCAATCGCTTTCCTTTATCCTATCGTTCGATTCTTCATTGCTACATTAGGTGTGCTAGCCTGTCGGCAATCTGCCTAAGTGGTATGCAGTTACTCCGTTGCTCAGCCCGATATTCTCAGCATCCACATTTCTGTTTCGCCGTCATGTTTGGCCTGCTTTCGTCAAAGCACTTGTGAGCCGATAGTTTAAATTCAACGCTTTCATATACTTAAAGAATACTTCCCCCCTTCGCAATCAATTAAAGCGTTTGACTCAAATTGACTCTATCAGACGTAATGCTGATAGTCGGCTTGGTTTTATCCTCCACACCATTACTGGCTTTCATCGGCCTAGCCTTACTCACTACTACGGGTTCATCTGCCACCTCACACTCATATTACCCTTGAGTCACCTCTTGAAATAATATGCCCAATCCTTCAGATTGGATACAATGCCAGGCTTCCCCAGTTATTACACTAGCTCCCTGTTAGAAATGCCACCCTCAAGCACAGCATTGGTCTGACTGAGTATCGGGCTTCGCGCTATTTTGGACGCTTACCCGCCAATACTGCCGAAACAGGTTACGGTTAGTTGTGTACCTCTAACTTCCTATGGCTTCCTTCAGACCCTGTCGTTGGCCAACAACGCCCTTGCCATTCGGATTATCTTCCCCTCAATCAGGGTGATCTCACTATCTTGCAAGTGAGCGGGTTTGCCAGCTTTGCTGGGCAAACAACAAAGCCTCAACAGTAAACTGTCGAGGCTACCTATAAAGTGGCAGGGGTGGAGAGC
>JBATHQ010000334.1:0-3972 GCA_049667005.1 Psychromonas sp. | reverse complement strand
ATCTGAGCATCAGATGATCTTTTTATCTGCGTTATTACGCCTCAAACAATGCTGTAACCACCCTGCGCAATTACTGCAGGACGGCAGCGAGTTCAGCACTGAGCGTTCCATTAAATTGCAGCGACTGATCGAACTTGCCAGTGAAGCGATAAAGAACGGCGAAAGCCTGCTGATATTCAGCCAATTCAAAGAGATATGTGATGCACTGCAGAAGCTGTTAAAAACCCAACTCGGTTTTAATACCTATTACCTGCATGGCGGCACTTCACGCAATAAACGCGAACAGATGATCGAACAATTTCAGGCAGAAGATTCACCACCGAGTATCTTTGTGTTGTCATTAAAAGCAGGCGGTGTAGGGATAACCTTAACCAAGGCAAACCATGTTATCCATTTTGATCGATGGTGGAACCCGGCGGTAGAGAATCAAGCCACAGACCGGGCGTATCGTATTGGCCAGCAAAAAACCGTCTTTGCCCATAAATTTATCACCTTGGGCACCGTAGAGGAAAAAATAGATCAGATGTTAGAAGATAAACAAAAAGTCGCAGACGCCATTGTTGGTAACGATGAATCCTGGTTGTCGACACTCGATGCCAAGTCATTTATCAACCTAATTCGATTAAGACAGCAAAGTTAATAAACAAAGCTAACAGGAGCAACAGATGGCAGCAAAATTGATACATAAAACTTGGTGGGGTGAAGAGTTTGTTAGCGCATTGGAAGCCTATATTGATCCCGGCCGACTTCAGCGCGGTAAAGCCTATCGCACAGATAACCGTGTATTGGACTTTACGATTAATGGCAGTGAGATCAAAGCGACACTGCGCGGCAACATCAACCCCTATTTCGGCATTACCAAAGAGCCCAGATATAAGGTAGAGCTTAACTTTAAGCAAATAAGCCAGAAACAGTGGAAAGTGATTATCAACAATATTTCCGGTAATGCCCTTTGGCTATCAAAACTGATGTTAAATGAGATCCCCAGTGACATTGAATCCGCCTTTGCAGATGAAGGGTTATTACCTGCGTCCTATAGAGATGTCAAAAGCAGCTGTAATTGTCCGGATTACAGCGATCCGTGCAAACATATTGCCGGTATCTATTACCGCATTGCCGGCATACTCGATGCAAACCCGATGCTGTTATTTCAACTACGCGGACTTGCACCGGAAAAACTGCATCAGGAGCTGAGAAAAACCGAATTAGGGAAAGCCTTTTCAGAACATTTAACCCTTCCCGACGCCGTTGAGATGCAATATCAAGACTATAAATACACGCCCACTTACAGCAAACAGGATAAAAAAACGCTAACAACGATAAGCAATACCAAAAATGCAAAACAATTTTGGTCAATGCCTGCAACTGTACACACTGTTGTTGAGGATGTAGCTAAGAATTCAGCGGAAAATATTGCGCTAGATGAAGCGCAAAATAGAGCGCACAGCGACACGCAACAAAGTGTTGAACAAACGCAGAAACACAAAACCAACGGTTGGCCCAGTGCACATCAAAATAGCGACCACGTAGAAATTTCAGCCGCCCTGATCAAAAAACAGGGCGATTATCCGGCGTTTTGGAAAAACAACAATTCATTTATCAATGCGATGGAGTTGTTTTATACCCATACTCGAAAAAAGAATCGCAAGGATCTCTTTTAGGCTTTTCTAAAAGTACAAGGTGCAGGATTCAAAAATACTGTTATATGAATCTTCAATAACAACAAAGTGACATCTGACTAATACGGACACAACTATGAATAAGACTCAGACTCAAACAATCGAGCAAAAACTCGGCGCTATTCGCCAACAGATGCAAAAGCAAAATTTGCACGCCTTCATTGTCCCCCGCGCCGATCAATATCTGGGTGAATATGTTCCCGAGCATAACCAACGTCTACAATGGTGTAGTGGGTTTAGCGGTTCGGCTGGCACCGTGATTATTTTACAAGATCGCGCGGCTATTTTTACCGATGGCCGTTATACCATCCAGGTTAAACAGCAGGTTAATGGACAATTTTTTGAATTTTATCATCTTATCGATACTCCACATATTGCCTGGTTGAGTGAACAACTTCCCGCTAATGCCAATGTCGGTTTTGATGCCAAGGTACATAACTTAAACTGGTATAAAAGCACGGTTAACACGCTCGCCGAAAAACAGATAAACCTTATCGCTGTCGCGCAGAATCCGATCGATCTTAGTTGGGTGGATCGCCCACAACCCACTCAAAACATGGGATTATTACTTGAGCAAAAGTATACCGGTCTTTCAAGCTTAGAAAAACGCCGACAAATTGCAGCGGATATTGCCAAACAGGGAGCTGATCTCGCTTTGATCAGTGCGCTCGATTCAATTGCCTGGTTATTGAATATTCGCGGTAAAGATATTCACTGTTTATCTGTCATGCTCGGCAGTGCGGTATTAATGAAAGATGGCTCAATGACCTTCTTTACAGATATCGCTAAGATCCCTGAGGGTTTTGCTGCACATGTTGGTCAAGGCGTGACATTATTGGCAGAATCTCAGGCAACGGCAACTTATCAATCACTGGGTGAACAGGGTTTAACCATACTGGCCGATCCAGAGACAACCAATGCATTCTGTCAATTAACCGCTGCTAATGCCGGCGCAACACTTATTCCCGGCCAGGATCCGGTTGCCATTGCAAAAGCGTGTAAAAACAGCACCGAATTAACCGGTATGCAACAGGCACACATTCGAGATGGGGCATCGGAGGTGCGTTTTCTTTGTTGGTTAGACAATCAAGTTGCACAGGGAAATCTGCATGATGAAGGCTTCTTAGCGGACAAGTTAACGACTTTTAGAGCCAGCAACGAGCACTTTGTGGAATTGAGTTTTGATACGATTTCAGCGGCAGGTGAAAATGCGGCGATGTGTCACTACAATCACCTCAATTTTACACCCGCCAAGTTGCCGATGAACAGTCTATACCTGGTCGATTCTGGTGCGCAATATTTAGATGGCACCACTGACATTACGCGCACCGTCGCCATCGGCAGACCATCGAATGAACAGAAAAAGATGTTCACCCTGGTATTAAAAGGCCATATCGCATTAGCACAGATAAAGTTCCCGGCGGGCACTAACGGCAGTCAACTCGATGCGCTTGCAAGACAATTTCTGTGGCAGCATGGCTACGATTATGACCATGGTACAGGACACGGTGTGGGCTGCTTTTTGAATGTCCACGAAGGTCCGCAGCGTATTGCTAAAAACTCAAATAGCGTTGCATTACAACCCGGTATGGTCATTTCCAATGAACCCGGTTACTACAAACAGGGAGAATATGGGATCCGTTGTGAAAACCTTGTCTACGTTGTAGATAAAGGTGTAGTCGATAATGGTAAACCATTCTATCAGTTTGAGACATTAACACTGGTTCCCTTTGACCGACGCCTGTTCGAACCCGCTTTGTTGACCAAAGATGAAGTTAACTGGATCAATGATTACCATGCGCAGGTGAAGGAAAAGATTTCTCCGTTATTAAGCGGCGATGATCTGACTTGGTTAGAACAAGCGACTCAGCAGATCTAACCGACTAATATTTATTAAAGCAAGGGTGGTCAATATTGCTGACCACCCGTTTAGGTTAATAGGAATAACCTACACTGCAAATACCTCATCGGCTCAATGAAGGCTAAAGTCGGACCCAGGATCTTGCTCCTCACGCTCAGGGTATTCTATGCAACGCACCCCATACCCCTCGGCCGCGTCAGGCGCTAAGAAATTCGCAGCTCGAGGCTCACTGCTTGTTTACACCTTGTTTACGTCCTCATCAATGGTTCTGAAGGTTAAATTAATGCGTGGGGTATCTACCTTTTTAGTCGGCGGAAGTCTATGCAACCAGTGGCTTTGTGTTTCACCTTTCATGACCAATAAACTACCGTGCTGTAATATGACTGAAACGGTTTCTTTATTACCTTTATGCTTAAAAGAAAATTTTCGTTC
>JBATHQ010000333.1:0-1901 GCA_049667005.1 Psychromonas sp. | reverse complement strand
CTGTAGCAATCCCACACGTACAGCGTCTACAAACTGCCGTCCTTCATCGGTCAGTTCAATTCGTCTTGTGGTGCGGTTCAAGATGGTGACACCCAGCTGTTTTTCGATTTTGCTCACCGCACGGGATACACGGGCTACCTGAATATCAAGTGCATCCGCCGCAGCAGAAAAACCGCCACTGTCGATCACCGTCAGTAAAATCTGTAAATCATCAGAACGCGTCAGCATGCCATTTTCCTTTCACTATTAACGGTTATATTTGCAATATTAACAAAAGTAATTTGCCAATAACATTGTTTATCACAATTAACATTCAGACAATAATGCCGCAACAAACGAAAATACTTACTCAAAATATTGTTAAACCTGAAAGAGGAAAAATATTATGCCTTTAGCATTACTTGCATTGACGCTCAGCGCCTTTGCCATCGGCACAACCGAATTTGTCATTGTCGGATTAATCCCAACCATGGCACAAGATTTAAACGTTTCACTGCCTTCAGCCGGACTGTTAGTCAGTCTGTATGCACTGGGTGTTGCCATTGGTGCACCTGTTTTAACTGCGCTGACAGGGAACTGGAACCGCAAGCATGTATTGCTTGCAGTGATGACACTTTTTGTCGCGGGAAACTTGCTGGCATGGCAAGCTCCTGGATATGAAACACTGATTGCCGCACGTATCTTAACGGGGTTAGCTCATGGTGTGTTCTTTTCAATAGGCACCACGATTGCGACAGGGTTAGTGTCAAAAGAGAAGGCGGCGAGTGCTATTGCGATCATGTTTACGGGCTTAACCGTCGCACTGGTGACGGGAGTGCCGCTGGGAACCTACATTGGCCAAACATTCGGCTGGCAGGCAACCTTTTTAGCTGTGGCGCTGCTCGGTTTAATTGCACTTATCGGCAGCGCGCTGTTAGTGCCCAATAACTTAAAGCAGGCAGCGGCGACTAAGATTTCAGCGCAATTGAAAGTACTCTCGGAGCCTCGTTTACTCTTGGTATACGCTATTACTGCGATTGGTTACGGCGGTTCGTTCATTGCATTTACCTACTTAGCACCTATTCTGGAACAGATTTCTGGTTTTGATTCAAGCGCTATCGGTCTGATTATGCTGGTTTACGGGGTATCGGTTGCTGTCGGTAATATCTGGGGCGGAAAAATGGCGGATAAGATGGGGCCAATTAAAGCGCTAACCATTATTTTTACGGGCCTTGCCGCGGTGCTGTTGGTGTTTAACTTCACCGCACTTAACCCCATTGCAGCGGTAGCCACTATCTTGGTTTGGGGGGCATTTGCCTTCGGTAATGTCCCTGGCCTGCAAGTTTACGTGGTAAAACTGGCTGAAAAACAGACACCTGATGCTGTTGATGTGGCATCCGGCCTTAACATTGCCGCATTTAACGTGGGCATTGCGCTGGGCGCATGGGGAGGCGGTTTAATCGTCGAACAAGCCGGCCTGATGAACACACCTTGGATTGGCGCGATTGTGGTATTACTTGCTCTGGTATTGACACGCTTTAGCGGCGCATTAGACAAGAAGGCAGAATATCAAGCACTGATGATGGAAACAGCTTAATGCTTAATAGTGCTTAACCGCATTATCATTAGAAGCGATATTGACAAAAATATCGCTTCTTTCTTTTGCATTTTTTATGACTTTAAAAGATAAATAATAATGGTATCTTGAACACATTAGATAGGGATGATTGCAGGACTCCATTCGAGGGAATTTCACGCAGAAATACGCGCCAATAACGGTATTGATCGGCTCAGGTTACTTATCCCAATATGGAATGTCGCCATAGAACTGACTTACAAAATCAATAAAGATGCGCACCTTGCTTGCGAGAAACTTGCGGTTTGCATAAACCGCATAGATCGCCATAGGATCCGGTTCATAC
>JBATHQ010000332.1:0-1504 GCA_049667005.1 Psychromonas sp. | reverse complement strand
ATTCAAGCGTTTCAAAGATCCTTTTCACCGCCACTGGAATTGACCAATCCTCATGCCTATAAAATTTTACACGCGATGTTTTTTTGGAAGATTAAGTTAAATATTTCTGCCAGTGAATTAAGTAGTTTAATCGATGAAATTAAATCGATGCAATTTGAGCCGCTATCACAAAGGCTAAATAACTTAGGTAAAAAAAATGTAGAGCAATCACTTTGGCTTGAGGTTATTACGCCTATTAATAATTCTATTAGAGAAAATAAACGCGATGTTTTAGTCAATTACTTAACTACATCTCGGCCAGGTTTTAATGCGTTTGAGGATGCAAGCGCTATCTATGCACATTTCTTAATAGACCCAGAGATGAGCAGTTGCAGAAAAACGTCTCGTATAAAAAATGCGATTAGCGCAGTACAACTGTTTATTCAACGCATACGAATGGGATTAGAAGCCATTCAACTGAATCAACTTGGTCCTGCATTTGATCAAGAATGGGATTGGCGAAAGAACTATCGAGTATGGGAAGCAAACCGAAAGGTCTTTCTATACCCAGAGAATTATATATTCCCCGAGCTTAGAGATGACCAAACACTATTCTTTAAAGAGTACGCAGATAACTTACTGCAAGATGAGATTAATGAAGACAATATTGATCGTGCTGTCATTGCTTACCTAGAAAAGCTTGATGAAGTTGCTCGCTTAGATATACGAGCAACTTATCAAGACGAAGATGAGACTAGCGATGGCTATGGTGAAGTTCATATTCTGGCGCGTACTTTTGGGGAGAACCCCAAATACTTTTATCGTAAACAGAATGCATCCTCTTTCTGGGGGGGATGGCAACCATTAGAGATCGATATTCAAGGCGATCATCACGTGATTGTAAAAGACAATGGGCGTTTAAGGCTTATTTGGGCGACCTTAGAAATACGTGGTGATGGCAATCAGCAGCCGGAAGATTCGGAAGATCGCATCGCCCCTACAATAACAATTCTAAAGTTGTATGGTTCTGAATACCGTAACAATGGTTGGAGTGTTGCAAGTGAATTAATTACACATGAACTTGGAACAGATCCATATTGGGAAGACGGTTACTATAAGGCGCGACACGTAACACCTGATACTCTTACAATTAAAACTAAAATAGTAGAGGAACGATTATATCTGGCTCTGTACACCATCCAAGAACGTGAACTTTGCCGACTTAAAGAGTTATATGTGTTTGAGGATTGCACCCAAATGCTGACAAAGGTTGCAGACGAAGCTCCCGTCAGAGAACAATTTATCGAGATATGGGGCCGCCCTGTGGCATATGCAGGATCCGCTATGCGAGGCAGTACTCTTGCTCCGAAGGGAGTGAAACTAGCCAGTTTAATGAACAGTAATAGGGGGTTAGCTTTCCCGCTAGTTGACTTTGAAGGTAAAACAAGCGATGTATCAGAAACAAAACCTGTATTTGGTACAGTAATAAAAACTAGGCGAAACTTTACTTTATTACCCCCAAGTC
>JBATHQ010000331.1:0-4206 GCA_049667005.1 Psychromonas sp. | reverse complement strand
CGTTATCCGAATGATTACCGTGATTCGGTTAGCGCCCTTAAAAGTCTGCCGATTGTCACGCCAGGCAAAATGAATATCAGTTTAAGCGATGTCGCTAATGTTTATATCGAAGCGGGTGCGCCGATGATAAAAACAGAAAACGCACGCCTTAATGGTTGGATTTTTGTGGATATCGAAAACCGTGATTTAGGCTCTTATGTTAAAGACGCACAGCAGATTGTGAATGATAAATTAACGCTGCCTGCCGGGTATTCAGTGCAGTGGTCCGGGCAATATGAGTATATGGAAAAAGCCAATGCACGTTTGGCAAAAGTGATCCCTGTCACCATTGTTATCATCATCATTCTGCTTTATTTGGCTTTTCGCCGAATGGGGGAAGTGCTGCTTATATTAGCCACGCTACCCTTTGCGTTAATGGGCGGGATTTGGCTGATGTTCCTGCTGAGTTTTAACTTTTCAATTGCGGTCGGGGTCGGTTTTATTGCGCTTGCGGGGGTGTCGATAGAGATTGGCGTTATTATGCTTTTGTATTTAAACCAATCGCTGGAGGCCAAGAAGATGCTGTGTCTTGAGAGTTTTAATCTCAACGATTTAAAAGACGCGGTAATGGAAGGGGCTGGATTACGCGTGCGACCGGTGATGATGACGGTCGCAACGGTGGTGATTGGATTGGTGCCCATTATGTACGGTGATGGCACGGGATCCTCGGTCATGCAGCGTATCGCGACACCGATGATCGGCGGCATGGTCAGCGCCATTATTTTGACCTTGCTTATTTTACCAGCGGTGTATTTCCAATGGAAAAAAATAACGCTGAGCAAGCAGTTTAACCTGCAATAACAGCAACAGTTTGAATCACCTTTATTCAAAAAGGTGATTCACTTTATCAATAGTGAACTCACAACACGATATAAAAGGAAAAAAATATGAACATGAAAAAAACTAAAATCGCATTAGCACTGGGTGGTCTAATCTTTTTAGCCGCGCCCCTTTCAAGCGTATTTGCTGATGAAAAGCACAATGAAATGAAAGAGATGCAAATGGATTGCTCTATTAAGGAGATAAAAAATGAACTGCGGAGTTATGTAGAAGGGGTTAAAAGTAATGATACACAGAAGATGCAGCAGCACCTGAATGAGTTATTAACGTTAAGTAATCTGCCGGCAATGGATCATTCTGCAATGGAACACTCCACAATGGATCATAGCGAGATGCAGATGGACCATGTGGATATGGTGAATAAAGCGATGCCTGCAATGGATCATTCTACTATGGATCATTCTACTATGGAACAGTCTGCTATGGATCATAGCGAGATGCAGATGGATCACGCGAACATGGAAAATGATGCTCATGACATGTCGACCATGGCAGGCATGGAAGGTATGAGTCCTGCGCAACATCAGCATATTATGTGTATGCAAGGCATTGCTGGCCTTAATAATCTGTTTAAGCAATTAGATCAAACGCAAGATAAAACTGAAATCAAGTTGATTTTGGGCAAAATCAAAGAGCACCTTAAAATGAACCAGCAATTCTTTAGTTAGGATTGTCATTAACTCTGCAAGGTACCTACTTTAACGCCTGATGGCTAGCAGAGGCTATCTATCAGGCACAAGGTTATGTGGATGAAGTACTCAAGATCGGGTTTTAACTCAAAGACCAACGAGGTAACAATGAAAATAATTAACATGGTAGCTGATATTTTTATTATGAAAATTAAAACAGGTAATATTATGAATAAATTTACAACACTTCTTATCACTCTTTCTCTGTTTGCTGGCAGTGCAATTGCAGCGGAAATGACATTATACAAATCTCCCTATTGCGGTTGTTGTAAAGCTTGGGCTAAACATGTTGAAAAAGCGGGTTTTGATATAAAAGTAATAGAGCAAGCAAATAATGATACACAGCACCAAGCTTATGGGATCACACCGGATCTTGCATCTTGCCATACAGCGATAATAGAAGGGTATGTTATAGAAGGGCACGTCCCGGTTGCTGATATCCAACGTCTACTAGCAGATAAACCTGCAATCACAGGTTTATCTGTTCCGGGGATGCCGGCATCATCACCAGGAATGGACGTACCTAACAATACAGATCCATATCAAGTCATTGCTTTTAGCCAAAATGGGGAAAAATCGGTGTATAGCGAATATAATTATCCCAAAAAGTAATTTTATTAGCGAGTCCGAAGCTTGTTTACTTGTCTAACTTGCCATTCAAGACGCGAACTTCCCGTTGTGGGAAGTGGATTTTAAAACCATGTTCCTGCAGTGCCTCTGTCGTGAATGGGGCGTGTTTCGTCTTTTGGCTAATACATTCCAGATCGTATTAGGGTGGAAAGCGAGATAGTTTTGAAGCTCGGAATAGGGGAAAAACGAGCGTCACTATTTCTTCAAGATAAAGAGTCAATTTTCAACTCATTATGTATGCCATCTGATTGTTTTTGCTTGTTCTGGTCTAATCTTTAACAATAAATACAATTTAAAATCTGTATTGAGAATAGCTGTAACAGCAAAGTAAGGGAGAAACTATTATGAAAAATATTGTTTTACTCTCGGATGGAACAGGTAACAGTGCAGCGAAAAAGCACAAAACAAATGTCTGGCGTCTGTATCAGGCGCTGGATTTGCACGAGAAAAAGCAGATTGCCATGTATGATGACGGCGTCGGTTCGCAGGAGAATATGGTTCTCAAGATACTGGGTGGAGCCTTCGGATACGGGCTGAAGCGCAATGTGATCGAGATGTATAAATACCTCTGCCGCAACTACCTCGATGCTGCCACGAACCAGAACAATGCTTATGCCGCCAGGCAGCAAGATCATGCCGCAGGTGCAACGGTTGAAGTGAGTTATGATGATGAGGGTGGTCAAACAACGGCACCACACGAAGAAGACGACAGAATCTACATGTTCGGTTTCAGTCGCGGCGCCTTTACGGTACGTGTGCTTGCCGCCTTAGTCGCTGAAGTGGGTCTTTGCACACAATACAAGGATGAAAAGCAACTGGATGACTGGGTGCGCGAAAATTACCGTTATTATTGCAGAAGCAACCGCGATAATAGCAGCAGTAATAAAAGCAGGCCTGAAATAAGCGGTTTACTGAGTCGAGTCTGGTGCAGCCTGTTCTGTAAAAAACCGGTAAAACATTCAGACACGCAACCAAGTATTACTTTCGTGGGGGTCTGGGACACGGTAGATGCTTATGGGTTCCCGATTGACGAGATCACGACACTCTGGGATAAACTGATCTATCCGATTCGTTTTCCTGATCAAGATCTTTCTCCCAAAGTCCTGCGGGCCTGCCATGCCGTTTCTTTGGATGATGAACGACAGACCTTTCATCCTGTTCTGTGGAATGAAGCGGATGAAAAGACTGACCGCATCGAGCAGGTCTGGTTTCCCGGTGTGCATTCTGATGTTGGCGGTGGCTATCCGCGCAATAACCTGGCACTGGTGACACTGAACTGGATGATTAGTCGGGTCGAGGCAGATGTGACTGACAAAGGCCTGGTGTTCGTCAGTTCGGTGCGTGATCTTTACACCAGGCAGTCAGACTGGAACGGGCCACAGCATGATTCTCGTTCGGGTTTAGCGGTGTATTACCGCTACAAGCCACGCAATATTGAGGATCTGTGTAACGATAAGCAGGCTGGCGTGACGATTAAATTACCGAAACTGCACCGCAGTGTACTCGAACGCATCAGGGGCCGCAGTCTGCCGTATGCACCTACCGGTATACCGGAAAGTTATGAAGTTATCGCGACAGGCGACAAAGATCGTCACTATGAAACCGATGTCCAGGCTCGTAAACGTGCCGCGGCACTGAATTATGCGCAGGACATTATCTTACGGCGCCGAGTGATTTATTTTGCGCTGCTTATTACTACGCTTGCGCTGATTGCATCGCGTTTTTTCCTCGACTGGGATAAAGGTGGCATCTGTATCGGTGCTGCTTGTGCGATTGACCCTGTATTACAGCTGATTATCAATACCTTACCTGACTTTGTGGTGGCCTGGGTTGATGCGCTACGACAGAATCCCGCCTGGTTATGTGGCTTCGTGATTCTCTTTGTTGTGTTACTCCTGTTGCGGCGCTATGCAGCAGTTGCAACAAGTGCGGCAGCCTCGCGTGCCTGGTCTGCTCTGCTAAATAACAGTATACCCCCTGTCTGGAAGCCGACGTTCACCAGCAGGTT
>JBATHQ010000330.1:0-3994 GCA_049667005.1 Psychromonas sp. | reverse complement strand
ATACACAATAAAGGGTGTGTTTTCCCGTCTCTGGTAACCGCCACTAATGCACTGCGTTTAATCGCCGGGTGGGTATTGAAAATACGTTCACAAGGGATCGAATAATAGCATTTCTCATGCTGCAGATGGTTGGACTGAACGCGATGAGCTTTGCGCCCGCACATCCATAACCGCCCATCGTTATCCAGGTAACCTAAATCGCCCATACGGTGGCGCAGCGTATTACCATCTGCTATTTTGGCTGCCGCAGTGGCGTCTGCCTGTTGATAATAGGATTGGCTGACTTGCTCGCCTTTGACCACTATCTCGCCTACATTATTGGCTGCCAGGCTTAGTTCATCAGACCAGCTGGGAATGTTTTTTTCGCTGATCTTAATAATGGCAATATCCATACCATTGACCGGGTAGCCAATACAAATTCCGCCGCCGAGATCGGTTTGCTGCGCCGTTTTGAGTAGCTTCGAACTGGCTATTTTACTCACCGGTAATGACTCCGTTGCCCCGTAAGAGGTGAGGATTTCGATACCCGGATTAAGTAAGGTTGTAAAACGAGCAATAGAAGGTAATGTTGCCGGCGCACCGGCTGAGATCACGCGTTGCAAACTGGGTAACTTAATGGCCTTATCCTGTCCGGAACTACCCAATAGCTCGATTAATGCCGGGTTGGCGAAAAGGTTACTGCACTGGTATTTTTGAATCGCGGCAAAAATATAATCAGGGTTGGCCGAAATCGGTTTACTGGCATCCATTTCCGGTACAATTGACGCCATACCCAGCGCCGGACCAAAAAGTGAAAACAGGGGGAATGTTGCCAGGTCTCGTTCACCATGTTGAATCTTATAATCATCTCTTAATGCTGTGATTTGTGCTTCAAACATCTTATGGCTATAAACTACCCCTTTAGGCGCGCCGGTACTGCCACTGGTGAATAAAATGGCCGCCATCTCATCTGCTGCCAGTTTTACCATGGGGTAGGGTTGTTGCGCAGTGCAACGATCGACTATGGTGCTTAACTTCGTGCCGCCGAAAATATTGGACCCGCCAACGCAGATCGTGTGTTTAACGGTGTTTTTCCCCCAGCCCAATAAACGTCGGGCAAGATGCGCTTTGGGGATGCCGATAAACGCAACTGGCTGCACCTGCGCAATACACTGTTTTAAGTTTTTAATACCCATCCCCGGATCGATTAAAACGGGCACTATGCCGGCTTTAAACAGGGCAAAGGTTAGGGTAAAAAAGTCGATACTTGGTTTGACCATTAAGATCGCTTTATCGCCTTTTTTCAAGCCAAATTGATTGAGTGCATGGGCAATCTGATCACTGCGTCTATTCAGTGTGCAAAAATCAATTTCTTGGTAGGTAAGTTTATTAAAACGTTTTTTTTGAACGGCAACGGCAAGCGTATCGGGAAAGGTGTTTGCCGCATCGATTAAATGACGGCAAAGATTAGCACTGTAATGGTCGGTCATAAGTTAAGGATTTTCTGCCATAAATGTTTCAATAAGCGGGATCACCTGCTCACTTGCATCTTCCAAAATATAGTGACCGCAATCAGCAAACTCATTAAATTTGGCATGGGGCATCTTTTGTTTCCAGATATCCAGAAAATGTTTGTCAAAAACAAAGTCTTTTAATCCCCAGCACACGATTGTCGGTACTTGTTGAAAGTGGCTTAGACTGTCACTGATATCGGATACCAACTGGTAATTTTTGTCTCGTGAGAAAAGCGGAATGTCCTGCACGAAGCGCAATGTTGAAATGCGGTTTTTCCAGGAGTTAAACGGGGCAACATAGGCCTTGCGAACTGCTTTGTCCATCGGTTTACGTTTTACACCAATATAGGAGGCAACACTGGAAAAAGCATTAAATCCACGGACTAAAACAGTGCCGATCAGCGTATTACGGCAGATCAACAGGGACAACGGTAACGGTTTGCTTTTAGGCAGATGAAAGGCCGCCGTATTTAAAATCACTAAACGTTTAATGCGCTGCGGATGGCGAGCTGCATATCCGAAACCTATCATGCCGCCCCAATCATGCACGACCAGAGTGATATTTTCAGTGATATCAAGGGCGTCTAACAGTGCTTCCAAATCATCAATACGGCTTTTCAACGTATATTGATAATCTTTATCGGCTGGTTTGTCCGATAAACCACAACCAATATGATCCGGGACAATACATTGATAATTTGCACTCAACGATTTGACTAGGTTGCGATAATAAAAAGACCAACTGGGATTGCCATGAACCATCACAACCGGCTCACCGGTACCTTCATTGACGTAATGATATTGCTGACCATTACGATCTAAATAATTGCGTTTAAACGGGAATAAAGTATCTAAATTCATTTTACCACTCAAGTCCTAACATGATGCAGCTGAGGCCGCTGCCTATACCCAAGAAGCTCACTTTATCTCCTTTAACCAAGAAACCTTGATCATGTGCGATGGCGGCGGTAACGGGTAATGAAACGGTACCCATATTGCCCAGTTTTTGAAAAGTGGGAAACTCTTTGTAAGCCGGAATATTCAAAGCCGCTAAGACCTGTTTTTGGTTTGCTGAGCCGACCTGATGGCAAATCACTTTATCAACTTGATCGGCAAGCCAGTTACGCTGCTCTAAAAAGTGTTGCCAGGTTTTACTCGCCAGTGCCACGCCCTCTTTAAGAAGGGGGACGGCATTGGTGCGCATATATTCCCGGTGCAGTTTTAACCCTACCTGTTTTAAACCCCATTTACATAAATCATTATGTTCAGGTGCACAAAGGTGGCTAGCGCCTAATAATTTATGCTGACGGTTATTTTTTAGCGGCAAAGAGCCGTCGGTTAATAAAACGGCAACGCCACCCGAACCGCCTGTTAAGGTTGCTAACGACTGAGCAAAGTTTTGAATGGTTTGATTTTCAAGCATATTGTCAATGGTAATATCAACGATATGACGGGCCGATTCACAAGACACCACTAATCCGGCTTTGATCTGTCCAAGCTCAATACGATTGGCAATATCGAGCATGCCGGATAACACACCTAAACAGGCATTGCTGATATCGTATATTACGGTATTGGCATTGACACCTAATTCAGCGGCAATTCGACAGGCCGTTGCGGGCTCATGTTGATCCCGGCATACGCCGGTATAAAGCACGGCACCAAGATCATTAATATTGATACCCGTTTCTGCGATGGTTTTGCGCGCCGCAGCAATCGCACCATCGGAGAGAATATGATCAGTCGGCCACCAGCGTCTCTCTTGAATGCCTGTTAAAGCAGCAAGTTGCCCCATGGGAATGCGCAGCTTTTGATATAATGGCGCAAGGCGTGATTCTAATTCAGCGCTGGAAATGACATGAGGTGCCAATTCGTAACTTAAACTATTGATATAAACGTTAGAATATTTCATTAAAGTGCTTTATTTTTCATAAATTTCAACATAAAAAGAGCAAATATTGGTCAAACTGACCATACCGTCAAATCGAGCGCGTAGATTAACGCAAATTTTCCATACTTACAAAGTTCTGGCGATAAAGTTGTTAAGCTTTTCGGTGTTTTATACCCATAACAACTCAGGAGGCCATCGGCAACGGAGGGGCTTCCCTAATATTGCAGCTTTTTTCCTTTTTTCAGATAGTTTATCCACTGCCGGTTCCCCTGCAGCGAATTTAATATCTTTTCCGCTAAAGGCAGTGGCTCTTTATTTATCTGGCTGGCTAACATTTCAGCGAGCAGGGGCGCCGTACATAAACCACGAGAGCCTAAGCCGGTTAATAGGTATAAATTATCATGGAAAGGCGCATTCGCGGGATTAAGCCCTTTGCTGGCATCTTTATAATGTATTTTGGTCGCCGGATAATCGGGCACTGCGCCTGCATAAGGGAAATGATCTCGAGTGGTGCAGCGTATGCCGACATGTGCATCTTGATGATCTACCTCTAGCGTTTCTGTCCAGGCTTGCCCGAAGATACATTTTTCTAACTTATCTTTATTATCAA
>JBATHQ010000329.1:0-10572 GCA_049667005.1 Psychromonas sp. | reverse complement strand
TAGTTATTCTACATAAACAGGCGATAATCTATACCCAAGCCACTTGAATATACAGGAGTCAGCAAGTTGAGAGGTGACTATATTCAAGGCTTGAAGTAGAAGGTTTAGTCATTCTAAATCAATGCTTCATAACGACGAAGATGGTTACCTCTCACCTTGCCCTACGGGAGACTCGCTCGAAAACCAGCTCTGTGTTACAACACTTGAAAAGGGGATACCATTCTCTTCGTGTGGTGTCTTGATCTGGCATCCGAGCGAGCCTCTGAATCTGCATATTCAAGTGGTTTGGGTATTATAGAAAGGACCAACAAGCGCTGCCCGAAGGGTTCGGCTAAAAGCGTTTTACTCTCTGTTGTACGGTATAGTTGCGAGGAATTTACTTAGAATGACTAAGCTACACACCTCGCGTCGCGATTAAAACGCTTTTATCTCGAACAAAAATTAACCGCGAAAGTTCAACAGCCCCTAACCATCTTTCAGGTGCTGTGGGTATATTGTGCTATTTAAACGAGAAAATGAATGTCTGGAAATAAAGTGTTAATTGGCCTGGTCAACCCCAAAAGCCCGACCAATGTTGGTGCGGTGATGCGCGCGGCCGGATGTTATGCGGTGAATGAAGTTTTGTATACCGGCACTCGCTACGACCGGGCAATGAAGCTTAATACTGATACAAAAAATATCAGCGCAACTGTCCCGCTTAAAAATGTAGCGGATCTAATTGATGCAATAAAAAATGATGGCGCTGATAATGAGCACGGTGATATCAAAATCATTTGTGTTGACCTTATTGAAGGCGCAACGCCCCTGCCTAATTTTACACACCCCGAAAAAGCCCTGTATATTTTTGGCCCTGAAGACGGCACAATTAAACAAGCCATTGTAAACCAGGCTGATGCTGTTGTTTATATTCCAACCGTTGGCTGCATGAATCTTGCCGCAACCGTTAATGTTGTACTTTATGACCGCCTAGCAAAATCCACCGTACATCTTATTGACAATGATTTAATCAAAAAAAGTAGAGATACCAATAATAAAGTTAAAATTAAAGTTAACTGTTAACTGTTAACTGTTAACCAGTCCCTTAAGGTCTGTGGTCAGCTGACTAACTTATTGAAATTTGGTTTTATTATCATTTAGCAGCGCGGCTTATGCGCTTTAAGTCGAGCACTAGCAAGTTCGCAGTTTTACGCTCGCTGCTTGTCCACAACGACTCCCAAACAATCGTCTTTATGGTTCAACTTTAAACATTAAACCCGTTCCTCATACCAATCATTTAAATGATGCTAAACTTAGTCAAAACACTGTGCATTAAAGGATTAAAGCTAGATATCATTTTAAATAGAGAGTGATATGTCCAACCTTCCGACTATCCGTATCGACATCGTCTCGGACGTAATGTGCCCGTGGTGTATCATCGCCTACAAAAAACTCCAACAAACTATGCGAAAAATGAAAGATGATGTTGAATTTCAAATATATTGGCAGCCATTTGAATTAAACCCGGAAATGCCATTGGAAGGAGAAAGTTTAACAACACATTTACAAAATAAATATGGCTCGACTAAAGAGCAGAGTATAAAAAGTCGCCAGCAGATTATCGAAATAGGTAAATCTTTAGGCTTTGAATTTTGTTTTAATGAAAACTCACGTATTTATAACTCCTTTCTTGCTCATCAATTATTACATTGGGCTAAATTATTCGATAAGCAAACTGAGTTGAAGCTGGCATTGTTCGATCTTTATTTCACTCAACAGAAAAATCCAAGTGAATTATCCTTACTAATTGATATCGCAGAAAAGGTTGGATTGGATAGCGCAGCTGCCAGGGAGGTTTTAGAGACGCAGCGTTATGCACAAGCAGTCCGGGATGACCAATATTTTTGGCATAATAATGATGTTCAGGCAGTGCCTGCATTTATTTTTAATAAAAAATACTTACTTTCCGGCGCGCAAGACGCACAGACATTACAAGAGGTCATTGAAACCATCATTAGAGAACAAACACAATAACGTCCCCTAACAACCTGACCAGAATGCATATTTTTATATGGCTTGAGCTATTTTATAAAAAATAACTATAACGTTTCTTTTTACAATCGGTATAATGATTCAAAGTAACTTAACAATTTTTATTTTTTAGATATTTAAAGAAAAGGTGAAATAATGGATAATTTTATTGAATTGGTAAGAAATGCTCGTCGTAAAAACAAACTGAAACGCGAAATCATTGATAATGAAAAAAAAGTACGTGATAACGCTAAACGCGTTGAATTACTCTCCAACTTATTAGAATACATCAAACCTGACATGTCGCATGAAGATATCGTTATCGTTATTAACCAGATGCAGGCTGACTACGAAGATCGTGTTGATGACTACATTATTAAAGGTGCGGAACTTTCAAAAGAACGCCGTGATATAAATAAACAGATCAATTCATTCAAACTTAAAGAAGTAAAAAAATAATTATTTAAGTGAGCTGGAATTAATGGATTTGGTATAAAGGGGTAGCTTGGCTATCCCTTTTTGTTAGCTTTATATTTTATATTCTTGGGTTACCTGTGATCTCTCATCATTCAGCTTCAATATTCCCCCTCAAGCATAACGACATTCATGTCTGGTCAATTGAACCGGCAAAGATAAGCGATAACGAGCTGCTTAACTCACTAAAAATGTTACTGAGTAAGAGTGAAGTTGAAAAAATACAACGTTACCGCCTTGCTAAAGCACAGCACACCGCCCTTATTACACGCGCCTTTGTACGCATAGTTTTATCTCGATATGCGGATATTCCGCCGCAAAAATGGGCGTTCAATATTGCTTCACAGGGCAAACCGGAAATAAGTGAACCGCCCTTCCCACTCTCTTTTAATCTTAGCCACAACGATGACCTGATCATTTGTTGCGTATGTTTGGATAAAAATATTGGTTGCGATGTCGAAAGTTTATCCAGAAAAATAAACATCAAAGCGATTGCACAACGTTATTTTTCGAAAACTGAATTTGTAACGTTAATGGCGCTTCCATCAGCATCACAAAAGAGACGTTTTTTTGAATATTGGACATTAAAAGAGGCGTTTGTAAAAGCCACAGGACTGGGTATCAGCCAAGGATTAGAGTCGTTTAACTTTACAATTGGCAAAGCAGAAAGCAGCCAGTTTAATGATAATATCCAGATCAACTTTTCTCAAAACTGCAGTGAGCAGAATAACCTGGACTGGTACAGTTGTTTGCTCTATCCGGATCCAAAGCACTGCGTTGCCTTATCCGTAAAGCGCAATCATGCTATTGATTATCAGCAGAGTTTTAATGTTCAACTTTTTGAAGGGTTGCCTCTACTCAGCCATTATTAGGGTCAGTTGATCAACGGACCCTAATATATTATTGTGCGAGCATTTTATCGGCAATGGCAATGGCATCACCAAGCGACCGCGAAAACTGAATTTTTCCAGGCTTAAACCTTACCCCGGCGCGGCGTAATTTCAGCACCATTCGCGGTTGCAGGTTATTAATAATCAAACCTACCTGTTGTTTCGCAAGGCTCTCCTTGATCGATTCCATGGCAATAATCGCACTCATATCAAGCATATTAACTTCCGACATATCGAGTATGACAATGCGCAGATCCGGGGTAACAATGGTAATGCTTTGCAGCGCTTTTTGCGCAGAGCCGAAAAACAATGAGCCGTTAATATCATAGATCGCAATTTGATCCGAGTGCTCGCCATAGAGCTGATGATTTTTTTCCATTCTGGTTGTACTGGTCAGCGTAATGCTTCTGCGAATAAATAACATTGCTGCTAACCCCATACCCACCGCGACAGCAACTGTCATATCAAAAAAAACTGTCAGCAAAAAACATAAAACAAGCACAATAACATCATCTATCGGGGCGATTTTAATGGTGCGAATAAAATGTTTTGCTTCACTCATATTCCATGCGACAACTAATAACAGAGCCGCCATCGATGCCATGGGAATATAGGCCAGTAAGGGGGTAAGCGCTAAAATTGATATGAGAATAAATAAACCGTGCACCACGGATGCGATCGGTAGACTACCACCGGCTTTAATATTAGCCGCAGTCCGGGCAATGGCTGCCGTTGCAGGTATCCCGCCAAATAACGGTGCAATCATATTGCCGATTCCCTGACCAATAAGCTCATCGTTGGGGTTATGTTTTTTGCCTGTCATACCATCTGCGACTACCGCGCACAACAAAGACTCCAGCGAGCCCAGGATAGCAATGGTGATAGCAGAGGGTAATAGCATTCTGATCAGCGAAAAACTCAGACCAATGGGGTTGCCATCGGCATCAGGTAAATTCCAGGGCCACTCAAAGGCAGGCAAAATTGCCGGGATACCATCGCCGATTAGGCCATTAATCTCATAATGAAATCGACTACCGATTGTCGCCACGGAAAAATCCTGGCTTAACAGACTAAGTAACCAGGCACAGGTCGATCCAATAAGAAGCGCTATAAGATGTCCGGGTATTTTGGAACGTAATCGCGGCCACAACAATAAAGTGATTATTGTCAGTGCGCCAATTAACAACTCCTGCCAGTTGATGGTTGGTAATGAAGACACTATCAATAAAAGCTTATCCAGATAGCCGCCCTCTAATGCCTCTATATTAAGACCTAGAAAATCTTTTATCTGCAGCGTACCGATAACCACACCAATACCGGCAGTAAATCCGATAACAACCGGATAGGGAACAATCTCAATCAGTTTTCCTAACTTGCCAACCCCCATCAATATCAACACGATACCTGCCATAAAACCACTCACCAGCAAACCGCCAATACCAAACTGATGCACAATGGGCAGTAACACAACCACAAACGCCGCGGTAGGACCGGATATATTGACTTTCGATCCACCGGCTATGGCAATCACAATACCAGAGACAATGGCGGTATAAAGTCCATGCTGAGGCGGTACGCCACTGGCGATAGCTAATGCCATAGAGAGAGGTAAAGCAATTACACCAACGGTTAAACCTGCCAGGATATTCGCTTGAATATCAACAAATGTCGGTTTGCCCGCTAAAGATTTTGTTAAAGCTGAAAACAATTTGTACTCGCTTATTGAGCCTTAGCGCTCAAATAGATAAAAAACTGACCGATGCCGCTGCTTGGCATCAACAATAATATCTTTTCTTCGATAGCTATTAATATGCGCATTTTACCTCATTAATACAACTGCTTATATCATAAAAATAGTGATGAAAAATTCATTAATGATGTTTTTCTCAACAGGCAACAAATTGCTACGTCGAAATACCCAAGCACCGATCGGCTTTATTGTAGAGGATAAGAATAGTGACAGAGCATAATATCTTCATTATCTTAGAGGTTGATAACAAAGATAAATCATCATTCGGGATTAGTCTCTGATAACGCTTTAATTAATCAAACTAAAGAGTTATTGTTACCATTCCATTCAGACTTTATTAAAGGGATTTATATGGATTTTATATTTGATTATTTATTAAGAATTGAAGTTTTTATCCTCATATTGGTGGTGGTAATCTTAAAATCATCAGTTATTTTTGTGCCACAAAACCGAGCTTACGTAATTGAACGTTTTGGTAAATATCAATCAACCAGAGAAGCTGGATTAAATTTTCTTTTCCCGTTTATTGACCGCATTTCTGCGGATCGTTCACTAAAAGAACAGGCCGTTGATGTGCCAAGCCAAAGCGCGATCACCAAAGACAATATCTCCCTAAGCGTTGATGGTGTTCTCTATTTCAGAGTATTAGACCCCTATAAGGCCACTTACGGCGTCGATGATTATGTCTTTGCTGTCACCCAGTTATCACAAACAACCATGCGTTCTGAATTGGGTAAAATGGAACTCGATAAAACATTTGAAGAACGGGATGTACTCAATACCAATATTGTTGCGTCGATTAACGAAGCCGCCGGTCCGTGGGGTATTCAGGTTTTGCGCTATGAGATAAAAGATATTGTCCCCCCGCAAACCGTTATGGAAGCGATGGAAACGCAAATGAAAGCCGAGCGGATAAAGCGCGCGCAAATATTGGAGTCTGAAGGTGACAGGCAGGCTGCCATTAATGTAGCTGAAGGTCAGAAACGTGCGGTAGTCTTAAATGCGGAAGCTGAAAAAGAGGAACAGGTACTCCGTGCGCAGGGTGAAGCACTGGCGATTATCGCGGTTGCCAACGCTCAGGCAGAAGCACTGCACACCATCGGGACAGCAGCCAATACTGAAGAGGGGCAAAAAGCCATTCAACTAGATTTAGCCACTAAGGCGATTGAGGCTAAAGCTGCAATAGCTAAAGAATCTTCGGTGATATTGCTACCCGAAAACGGTACGGATGCTGCGTCTATTGTTGCTCAGGCAACCACCATTATTAATAGTTTAAATAAAATTAAAGGCTAACCATGGAAACTATTTTTCCGTATTTACCGCAAAGTTTTATTGTAATCGGATTAATCTTACTGGTGATTGAAATCATGATTCTGGGGTTGTCGACCTTTTATCTTTTTTTTATCGGAACAGGCATGATTGCCAGCGGTCTATTGATGGCGATCGGGGTGATCCCGGAAACGCTGTTCAATGCATTATGGTCAACGGCAATAATAGCCACACTGGTGGCATTAGTTGCCTGGAAACCGATGAAAAATATGCAGAACAAAGTCGAACCAAAACAGGTTAATAATGACATGATCGGTCATCAATTTGTGTTGACTGAGGAACTAGCTATCGGCCGGACAATCACCCATCGTTATTCCGGTATCAATTGGCAAGTGAAAGCAAAAGAGCCGCTAAGCGCGGGTACTGAAGTCAAAATCATCGGCATCGAAGTGGGTTTATTAACGGTCGAACGAGTAGGATAACAACAACTGCAAACACTTAACTGAGAGCAGATAAACTTAAGTTAAGTGTTTGCAGACTCCACTTTGTAAAAAACACCACAACTATATATTACCCGCAGCTAACTCATGTACAATCGCATCGACAACTCCCTGCTCCCAGGGCGATTTTTACTCCTATCTATAAATCAAAGGTTATTTATGTCTCAAAAAATATATTGTATTGCCATGTTTAAGCCCAAAGCCGGAAAAACAGAAGAGCTGTTTAAAGTATTACAGTCTCTTGAGCCGAACACTCAACGGGAAGATGGTTGTCTACAATACTTAGTCACCCGTCATATCGAAAGCGATTTCGCCCCGGGGACAAGCTACCCTATTGTGTTTAATGAAGTATGGAAAAATAAAGCCGCTTTTGAAGCACATTGCCAACGCAAAGAGATTGTCGATTTTTTCGAAACACAATGTGTCGCAGAAAATGGATTGGTTGAAGCCCATAATGTTTGTGTATATAGCGATCAACCAGAAAACTTTGATTCCCCCGTACTATAATAAAGCGATTGGTTGCCCTCAACAATAACGGGAAATATTTATGAAGTGCTTGCTAACTTATCTATTTAGCACATTTTTAGCGACCTTATCTCTTCCTTCTATGGTCGCTGCTGCTGAAATTTCCACGCGTATTGTTGGTGGAGAAGAAAGTGAAATCGACCAATTCCCCTGGGCTGTCAGTCTCAAAGACAGTGCAACCCTGGCTCATTTCTGTGGCGGGTCATTGATCGCTAAGCAATGGGTATTAACGGCAGCCCACTGTTTAATCAATAATAATAACGATACTGCAAAGTCAGCAGCAAAAATCACCGCCACCGTTGGTGAATATGATTTAGACTCAATACCCGCTACACCATCAATAGAAATTGAGCAGTTCTACATCCATCCCGATTTTAACAGTACAACACAAGTGAATGATATTGCCCTGTTGAAACTTGCTACTGCCGTTGACGATCCCAGCTTGATTGAGCCTTTCAGTATTGAGAATACAATAGCTGCCGTAACATCACAAAGAAGTGTAACGGCACTCGGCTGGGGCTCAACAGTAGCCTATAATCCTAATGAAACGGTCGATCCTGATTACCCGAATATTCTAAACCATGTCGAAATAGCATTATTTACTGATCACATGTGCAGCAGCGCATTAGGTAATAACTATACTGCTGAAATGCTCTGCGCAGGTTTAGAAGATGGCGGGAAAGATAGCTGTCAGGGTGACAGTGGCGGCCCTTTAGTCATTAATCAGGATGGCAGTTGGCAGCAGATAGGTATCATCAGCTGGGGAAATGGCTGCGCGGCCGAAGGATATCCGGGGGTTTATACCCGTTTAGCTCTGTATGAGGAGTGGGTAAACGGCATACTCTGGACCAGCCAAATCAACATTAGTGAGGACTCAAGCAGTTCAGGCGGTGGTGCTATGGGGTGGGTAACGGTTTTGTTTTTTCCCCTGTTGTTTTTACGCCGCTTTTATAAATTCTTATAATATTGACCAAGATACTTTGTGAAGCAGTTCACAAAGTGTTAAGGTGCGCTCTTTTTTTAAACAACAACATTTATTTTATAGGATTTAAACCTTGAGCCAATCTCCATTCTCAACATTACCGTTACATGCCGATCTCTTACATAATCTGGATTCCTTGGGTTATCACGAAATGACGCCTATTCAAGCACAAAGTTTGCCTCATGTACTTGCGGGTAAAGACGTCATTGCACAGGGTAAAACCGGCTCCGGTAAAACGGCAGCATTTGGTTTAGGTTTGTTAGAAAAGCTTGATGTGAAACGTTTTTGTATTCAGGCCTTGATTTTATGCCCGACACGCGAGCTTGCCGATCAGGTTAGTAAAGAGCTACGCAGACTTGCCCGTACCATTCATAATATTAAAGTATTAACCTTATGTGGCGGTGTACCATTCGGACCACAAATCGGCTCACTAGAACATGGCGCTCATATTATCGTCGGGACACCGGGGCGTATTGAAGATCATCTGCGCAAAGGCACATTAAATTTAGATAAATTAGAAGTGTTGGTACTCGATGAAGGCGATCGCATGTTGGAGATGGGTTTTCAGGATTCGATCGATGCGATCATAGATCAAGCCCCTAAACAGCGCCAAACCCTATTATTCAGTGCTACTTTTCCGGAACAGATTAAGAATATCGCCAAACGCATTATGCTTGACCCAGTGATGGTCAAAGCAGAATCTAAACATGACGATACCATTATTGCGCAGCATTTTTATAAGGTCGAAAATAATCAGGATCGCATGATCGCACTGCGTTTATTATTGCAGAAATATCAACCGGAATCATCGGTGGTCTTCTGTAACACCAAAAAAGAGGTTCAGGAAGTCGCAGACGAACTGGCAAATCGCGGCTTTAACGCCCTTGCCCTGCACGGTGATTTAGAGCAGAAAGATCGCGATCAGGCATTAATTCGATTTGCCAATAAAAGTGCCAATATCCTGGTTGCAACAGATGTCGCTGCGCGGGGTCTGGATATTGATAATCTCAGTGCCGTTTTTAATTTTCATATCGCCCATGATCAAGAAGTGCACGTCCACCGCATTGGACGTACCGGGCGCGCCGGTAATAAAGGCTTAGCATTCTCTTTCTACAGTGATAAAGAGCATCACAGAGTGATGCTGCTGGAAGATTATTTAGATCGTAATATATCACCTGAGCAACTGCCGCTTTTAAGCTTACTTGATCAGCAACCTTTACAGGCCAATATGATCACCATTCGTATTGACGGCGGTAAAAAACAGAAAATCAGACCGGGTGATATTGTTGGGGCATTAACCGGTGAAAATGGGATTGATGGCAGTGAAGTCGGCAAAATTCACGTTTCCGATAACTGGTCCTATATCGCGGTACAACGTAATATCATCAAAGTTGCGTTTAAGAAATTAAGTGAAGGTAAATTAAAAGGCCGTAAATTCCGCGTCATGGTAGTACGCGGCTAACATTTTATTTACAGTTCAGGTGTTAGCACACCTGAACTTTTCCCATAACATTCCCAAACTCCTCTAAAAACAACACCGGCAAGCAATTTAGTAGCTTAAAAAATAATTTTTTCAATAAAAGCTTTGTAACAAAACGTTACATAACGTAACACCCTGCCGCTCTCTGTAAGCAATTGTAACTAAAAAAAAAGTGTGATCTAGTTATCATAGGCTTAGCCAATATCCTGTATATACTTCAACAAAATTAAATTGAAGCGATTTGATTTATCGTTTTTTTATCATACGAAAATTTAACCTTTATAACTGGAGAAAAAGTTTATGAATATTTTCGGAAGTTTACAAAAAGTAGGGAAGTCATTAATGCTTCCTGTTTCTGTACTACCAATAGCTGGTATTTTACTGGGTGTCGGTGCTGCAAAATTCGCTATCTTACCAGATGTTGTTTCTAGCATAATGGAACAAGCTGGTGGAGCTGTATTTGGTAACATGGCATTGTTATTTGCAATCGGTGTTGCGCTAGGTTTTACAAAAAATGATGGTGTAGCTGCTCTTGCTGCAGCGGTTGGTTACTTCATCATGATGCAAACTATCGAAGTACTTGCACCGGGTGCAAACACGGGTGTATTAGGTGGTATCATTGCCGGCGGTATTGCTGCGGCGATGTTCAACCGTTTCTACAATATTACCTTACCTGAATATTTGGGTTTCTTTGC
>JBATHQ010000328.1:0-2536 GCA_049667005.1 Psychromonas sp. | reverse complement strand
ATCGACACTTTGGCATGACTATCCGGCCCACGGGCGTTAGCTTGCGGCCCATAGCTGGCTTGTGCCCCCTGATTTTGACGGCCAAACAGCTCTTCAAAAAAATCGCTAAAATTTCTGCCGCCCAGATCACTGAAGTCACGCTGATTAAACTCAAAATGCCTTTCTCTGTCTGGCTGAGTATTATATTGCTGCCAGGAGGCCTGGTTGGGATCTAAACGGTCATAGGTGGCCCGCTTTTTGGGGTCTCTAAGTACTTCATAGGCTTCGGCTACCTCTTTAAATCTGTTTTCGGCATCATTCTCGCTGCTGATGTCAGGGTGATACTTACGCGCTAACTTACGGTACGCAAGTTTAATATCCTCTTTAGAAGCATCGCGTTTCAGCCCCATTATTTTGTAATAATCTTTATACTCCATAAGCGTGCTACCTTAGTTGGGCATTTTTCTGTAATAAATTTTTTTAAAAGAAACAGAGTAAAGGCCTTCTCTGCCGACAATAAGCTTAATTAAATCTTAGCCTGCATTGTTTTTTATTCCACTAGTACAGGGATAAGCAGGGATAACCTAATGTTATTAAAATAATTATGCAGGCTTAATTATGGCTACTAGAATTATAAGAAGGTGTGTTGGCACGATGGTTAAATGTTAACTGCTGCAGGTTAATAAAATAACACAGGTAAGGAATGCAATTATGTCAGATTGGAACAATCCGGCCGCCAAAGGGGCTATGTTGAATAATTATGTGCAGAAAAGCACGCAAAAGGTCATTGTCTGTCTGGAGATCGCTTTTTCTGAGTTGGGCAGTATACGCCAGAATGTACTCACACCTGATTTTTTGCTGGTGGCGTTACTTTCCCAACCCGACAGCGAAGTGCAGAAAATACTGAAAAGTTTATTACCCGATGACGAAGATGCAGCGCTGCGTATTATTGGTCTGGTTCGACAAAATTACCCGCCTGCCAGTTCGGTGCAGGCAAAACAAATTTTAGCATCCCAGGAGATAGTGGAGGTGTTTAGGATCGCCTATGGTGAGGCTAAGAATCTCGGTGATGATTATATTGGTACAGGTGCGCTGTTTATTGCGCTTTTTGATAAGGAAGCTGGGCCGACAGCCGCTTTGCTGGCTAAAGAGGGCCTTAATGTAGAGCAGGCTCGTCACGCCCTGAAAGAGATTAGAAGAGGGCACGTGCTTAACAGTCAGGATGCGGAAGGTAAACCTGATGTATTGGATATTTATACAAAAGATCTGACCGAAATGGCGCGCAGAGGGGAGCTGGATCCCGTCATAGGGCGCGAAGAGGAGATCGAACTGGTTATTCAGACCTTATCCCGGCGGAAGAAAAATAATCCCGCCTTGATCGGTGAGCCCGGGGTCGGTAAAACCGTTATAGTCGAAGGATTGGCGCAACGCATTGTTGCCGCAGATGTGCCTGATACTCAGTTAAATAAGCGTCTACTGGCGTTGGATATGGGAGAACTGGTAGCCGGTGCTTCGATGCGCGGAGAATTTGAGGAACGCTTAAAATCGGTGCGCGATGCGGTTATTGCGGCGGGCGGTAAAGTTATTTTATTTATTGATGAGCTGCATACCGTGGTCGGTGCCGGGGCGGGCGCCGGAGGTATTGATGCTCCGAGCCTGCTGAAAACGGCTCTGGCGCAGGGAACCCTGCAGGTTATCGGCGCTGATACACTGGATGAATATCAAAAATATATTGAAGCAGATAAAGCTCTGGAACGACGCTTTCACCCTATTTTAGTAAGAGAGCCGGGCATTGAGGAGACGATTGCCATTTTGCAGGGGGTCGCCCCGCGTTATGAAAAACACCACAATATCCATTATGCGGCACCCGCATTTGAAGCTGCGGCAAGGCTTTCTGAACGTTATATTGCAGATCGCTGCCTGCCCGATAAAGCGGTTGATCTGATTGATGAAGCCGGCTCACGTAAACACCTGCACCTTACCGCAATTCCCCGTAATTTACGCGATCTTGAACGCAAGCATCAGGCCTTGTTAGTGGATAAAACTGCGGCCTTTAATGCACAAAATTTTGAGCAGGTAGCTGAACGACAGATGGAGATTTTAAAGATGGATCAGCAGCTCAAAGATGCGCGCAGTAACTGGCAGCAGGGCAGAGAAAAGGAAGATGCGATGGTGACGGCGGATGATATTGCCGAAGTCGTGGCGCGCTGGACCGGTATTCCCGTGGCAAGAATGGTTGAGTCGGAATCAGAAAAGCTTGGCAGAATGGAGGAGAAACTGCATCAGCGGATCGTCGGTCAGGAAGATGCAGTGCGAGCGGTTGCTGATGCTATCCGTCGAAATAGGGCGGGTATTACTTCAAACCGCCGCCCGATAGGATCGTTTCTTTTCCTTGGCCCTACCGGCGTGGGAAAGACCGAGCTGGCCCGTGCTTTGGCTGCCTTTTTACTCGATGATGAATCAAGAATAATCCGTCTGGATATGTCGGAGTACATGGAAAGGCACGAGGTTTCGAAAATGATTGGTGCACCACCGGGATATATCGGCTACGGAGAAG
>JBATHQ010000327.1:0-2032 GCA_049667005.1 Psychromonas sp. | reverse complement strand
CTATTTTATCCTGCTGCTATTTTGTCCTGTTAACTACCTAATATTTGTGGCGTTATATTTTCAAAGCAACTCTGTTATGCTCGCGGCTCCTAAAAAGAGTATTTAAACTATGAAAGAGTGTGTTGTGGATCACGAAGATTTTAGCCGGCGTATTATCGCATGGCATGAAAAATTTGGCCGTAAAACCTTGCCCTGGCAGCAGGATAAAAGCCTTTATAAAACATGGGTAAGTGAGGTGATGCTGCAACAGACTCAGGTCGCAACGGTTATCCCCTATTTTAAAAATTTTATGCGTTCATTTCCAACCATTATCTACCTTGCTAACGCACCTTTAGATGAAGTTTTACATCATTGGACCGGCTTAGGTTATTACGCCAGAGCGCGGAATTTACATAAAGCGGCGCAATTTATTCGTGATAATTATGCAGGAGAATTTCCTGAAGAGTTTGACCAGGTACTTGAACTGCCGGGCATCGGGCGTTCAACCGCCGGGGCCATTTTATCGCTCACTTTAGATAAAAACTTTGCGATTTTAGACGGTAACGTTAAACGGGTTTTAACCCGTCATCAAACCATCGAAGGCTGGACCGGTGAAAAATCTGTCGAAAATAGACTCTGGCAACTGGCAGAAAAATTAACGCCGGCAAAACAGACCAATATCTTTAATCAGGCAATGATGGATATGGGCGCCATGGTGTGCACACGCAGTAAAGCGAACTGTATTGAATGCCCAGTGCAGGAAGATTGCTTAGCGCTGGCTCAGGGCACCGTACGGGATTACCCCACCCCAAAAGCGAAAAAGAAGATTCCGGTTAAAACTACGGTTATGCTGGTATTGCGGGAAAATGGTACAACACTGCGTTTAAATCAGCGCCCTCCTGTGGGGATATGGGGCGGATTGTGGTGCTTCCCGGAATTTGAAAATGAAGAGTTATGTGTTGCAGCCCTTCGCGAACAGGGGATTAAGCAGTTTGATAAAACACTACTGCCGGCATTTCGTCATACCTTCAGCCATTTTCATTTTGATATTACCCCACTGCTAATTGATGTGCAGATCATAGAAACAAAACAAGTAATGGAAGAAAATGATGCGCTTTGGTATAACTTACAGCACCCGCAAAAAATTGGATTAGCAGCCGCAACAAAAAAAATTATAACCGCTGTCAACAAAACTCACGAATAAGGAACAAACAGATGACCAGAATGGTATTTTGCAGTTATTTAAAAAAACAAGCTCCGGGCTTAGCCTTTCAATTAATTCCCGGCGCATTGGGAAAACGTATTTTCGATAATATCAGCCAGGAAGCCTGGACAGAGTGGCAGCGTAAACAAACGATGTTAATCAATGAAAAGAAATTAAATTTAATGAAAGCTGAAGATAGAAAAATTGTTGAAGATGCAATGATTGGTTATCTTTTTGAAAACAAAGATGTGGAAATCGAAGGTTACACGCCGAAAAAATAACCACCGCAACGTCAAGTGTTCACAAATAAAGCTAACAATGCTCAAAGTGCGAGCAAACAGTAAAAAAACAAAATAAATATACAAATAGTAGTTGACGGTCGGAACGAAAATCTATTTAATACGCCTCGTTCCGCTTCGTTAGCTCAGTCGGTAGAGCAGAGGATTGAAAATCCTCGTGTCCTTGGTTCAATTCCGAGACGAAGCACCATATTTAGTTTTGATGAATGTAAATTCACTAAAACGATAGTTATAGCAAAAATGCCAGTTATAACTTGCACACGGTTTCGTGTGCCGACTTAGCTCAGTCGGTAGAGCAACTGACTTGTAATCAGTAGGTCACCAGTTCGATTCCGGTAGTCGGCACCATTAATTACTTCTTTATTTTTAAAGAAGCTTGCTTTAGAATGCAAGAACAGTTTTGCTTCGTTAGCTCAGTCGGTAGAGCAGAGGATTGAAAATCCTCGTGTCCTTGGTTCAATTCCGAGACGAAGCACCATCATTTAAGCCCTTAGAGTGAAAACTCTAGGGGCTTTTTTGTATCTGCAATTCTCATCTAACGTCGAGCATT
>JBATHQ010000326.1:0-7099 GCA_049667005.1 Psychromonas sp. | reverse complement strand
TTGCAGGCGAAGTAGTTAACTTTGGTTCAACATTAGGTGCTTTATCGCCATTGTCTGGGACTGCATTAACCAATGCGTCAGGTATAGCGACAATTACCTTAACAGCGGGTGAGACTGCAGGTGCGGGCGTGGCCAGTGTTACGCTTGATAACGGTGCAAAAGCGACTGTTGGTTTTGAAACAGCGGGTGATGCGACGGATACAACCCTTAGGAATATCAGCTTAAGCATGGATGTGTCTTCAGTTTCTGAAGCGAGTCCTGCGACAGTCACTGCCACTGTTACCGATGGAAATGGTGATGTAGTTGTGAGTGAGGTGGTTGAATTTTCTTCATCAATCGGTGTGATTAACCCGGTATCGGGTACGGCATTAACGAATGCCTCTGGTGTGGCGACAATTACCTTAACGGCAGGTGATGTGGCAGGTGCAGGTTTATTGCGGGCATTATTAACGACAGGTGAATTTGATACTATTGGTTTTGCGACTGCGGGTGATACGCAACCAGTCCCAGGTGATACTGTTAGCTTGACCATTTCTTCATCGTCGGTAAGCGATGAGTTTCCGGCAACCTTGACGGCAACGGTAACCAATGCGGATGTTGCGGTTGCAGGCGAAGTGGTTAACTTTGGTTCAACATTAGGTACTTTATCGCCATTGTCTGGTACAGCTTTAACAGATTCTAATGGTGAAGCAACAATAATATTAACGGCAGGTGCCACTACAGGCGCAGGTGTCGCAACCGTTACGCTTGAAAATACGGCACAAGCTTCAGTTGGATTTTATACTGCTGGCGATAGAACCAATATTTCTGGCAATATTGTTTCTTTGAGCATATCTAATAGCTCCATTGATGTAGATCATCCTGCAACATTAACAGCAAAAGTGACTAATGGTGGCGTCGGCGTCTCTGGCGAGGTGGTAAGCTTCGCATCAGCCCTAGGTTCATTTTCATCAGGGATTGCTACGGCATTGACTGACGAGAATGGTGACGCAACAATAGTATTGACTGCGGGAGATACAGAAGGGGCTAGCATTGTTACTGCAAGTTTAGAAAACGGTGCTTTTGATACTATAGGCTTTGCAACGGCGGGTGATGAAGTTTCTGAAACCTCTACAATAACGATTGACTTGAAACTGGTAACTTCGGGAACAACTGATGAGATAAGCGCCATCAATACCCTTACTCCAGGTCAACTTATCGCTACGGTTACGGGAATTGATTCACCTGTTATAGTTACGTTTACGAGTGATATTGGAGAAATTCTAATTTCTACAGCGATAACAGAGATAACAGATGATGCAAAATTCGAAGCTGTGGCCTATATCTATGCTGGTAATACATTAGGAGCAGGAACCGTTACTGCGACATTAAAAGACGGCGAAACAGACGAATTAATCTTTGTAGTTGGGGCCACTAATCTTAAAATGGGTGATCTTGATACTACTGTTCTTGATCCTAGTTCTGATGATTTTGAGGAGGGTAATGCTACATTAACACTTGACTCTATTTCTGCAGGTGGAACAACAGTAGTGAGCGTTGATATTGTTGATGAAAGTTATGATTTATACACCTCTCCTGTAGCTGTTACATTCACTTCAAACTGTGTTGATGCAGGTACAGCAACTATCAGCTCACCGGTAACTTCATCTAACGGTACTGCAAGTAGTACTTACTTAGCCCAGGGGTGTGTAGGAGATGATCCTATTACTGTTTCTGCTAATGCAGGTGGCGTTAGCTTGATCGCCACTGCAAGTGTAATAGTAGAATCCGCGAGCGCTGGCAGCATCGAATTTGTAAGTGTGTCATCGCAAAATATTTCTTTAAAAGGAATTGGTGGCACAGAAAACTCTACAATCATCTTTAAAGTGTTGGGCACTGACGGTTTACCAGTAGCAAATAAAGTTGTGTCATTTGAATTAAATACGGAAGCAGGGGGTGTAAGCATATCTCAAGACTCAGCGACTTCCGATAGTGAAGGTTTAGTCCAAACGGTAGTCAATTCAGGTACTGTAGCAACACCAGTTCGGGTTTTTGCGACTGTAGATGAAAATTCAAATATTGCGACTCAGTCGAGCTTGTTGGTTATTTCAACTGGTATTCCCGATCAGGATAGCTTTTCATTATCAGCAAGCCTATTAAACCTAGAAGCATGGAAGGGGGATGGGGTCGAGTCCGAAATTACAGTTCGTTTAGCAGACTCTTTTAATAACCCTGCTCCAGATGGAACAGCAGTATCTTTTACAACTGAAGGTGGAATAATTGAGCCATCTTGTTTCACGGAGAATGGTGTCTGTTCCGTTACTTGGACTTCTCAGTCACCATTTCCTGAAAACGGTCGAGCAACTATTTTAGCTTTTGCTGTGGGTGAAGAGTCATTCCCTGATTTAAATGGTAATGGCCGATTTGATGAAGGTGATGAAGTCGATAAATTTACTATTGGCAAGGATGTTAGTGGGAATAAATACGATTTAGATGAAGCATTTGTCGACTACAACGAAAATGGCGTGTTTGACCCAGAAGATGATCCATCTGAGACGCCAGTTGATTTTAACAATGATGGAGAATACAACATGGCTGACGGTTTATACAACGGTAGTTTATGTAACACTACCGATATAGATGGTAATGCTATTGTTGCACATGCAGGCTGTTCTGATCAAAAATCTATCAATATCAGAGGAGATATTGTTATTGTTATGTCGGGATCGGAGGCATATTTCACTACTAAACTAACTGACGATGGGCATGATACTATTGATGATCCAACTGATAATGTTATAAACATAACCGGGGAAAATAGTGGTGGGGCAACAGTCTATATTGCTGATATTAATGATCAACCAATGCCTGCAGGCACAACGGTCAGCTTTTCAACAGAGACAGGCACAATCGTCGGGACTAGCTCGTTTACTTGGCCAAAAGAAAATGCCGATCAAGGGCGGAATTTCTCGGTCATTGTTAAAGGCGATACGGAAGCAAGCACAGGAACACTTTTTGTTGATGTAACCACACCGAATGGAATAACTACAACCTATTCAGATATTACCATTGCAATCTCTGCTCCATAATTAAGTAAACCACCATAAAAAACCCCGCAAGGGGTTTTTTTATGGGTGAAATATCTCAGATAAATACTGAGTGGTGATTTTTATACTTTTGATTTAGTCAATGTACAAGCGGATACTGCGCTGATACCAATTCCACTAATTATCTACTCATTTATGCTTGTTAAAATGAATGCTAACTTTGTTATTGATTTGATTACGAACGTCCTGTTCTCCACCACTTCGTGGTCAGCTAAAGCTGTTCAAAATCGTTTCATACGATTTTGTATAATTAGAACAACTAGTTAGTGCAATCAATGCCTTGCTTTCATCCCTTTTTACTGCGGCTAAACAGATCATCTAATTAATGGAGTTGGTATTAGTAAATCTAATAGTAACTTTGTTTGCGCTTTCATGATGATATTTTTGTCTTCTGTTATTATGTATAATACAGCAAAATTATTTTATCATATTTATCCAAAGAGAGTTTTATGTCACCCGAACGCTTCGCCCGCATTACGCAAATGCTAAACCGCCGCCAACCTGAGTTAACGGTTTGCCTAGAGCAAGTCCATAAACCGCATAATTTATCAGCAATCGTCCGTACTGCGGATGCTGTTGGTGTAAGTGATGTACATGCAACATGGGAAGATCGCGCCATGCGTCTTTCCGGAAAAAGTGCAACGGGTAGCCAAAACTGGGTAACGGTGCATTCACATGACACAACTAGCGATGCGATCGCTGCATTACGTGCACAAGGTATGCAGATTATCGCCACCAACCTTTCCGATACCGCCATCGATTTTAGGCAGGTCGATTACACTAAACCCACGGCTATCTTGATGGGCCAGGAAAAACACGGTATTAGTCAGGAAGCTTTAGCACTTGCAGATCAGGATGTTATTATCCCGATGGTGGGTATGTGCCAGTCTCTTAATGTCTCCGTTGCCTCTGCTCTTATTTTATATGAAGCACAAAGGCAGCGTGAAATAGCCGGCATGTACGAGGGAGGATGTCGTTTATCTGAACAGGAGAGACATCGGATATTATTTGAAGGTGGTCATCCGATCTTCACAAAATTATGCAAAGAGAAAAACTTACCTTACCCTCCTCTGGATGAAGAGGGGCAAATTGATGCCGATCCGGAATGGTGGGCGGCTATCCGCAGCTCAACAAAATAGAAGCGAGTTTTTGAGTGGGATTATTTGAGCAAAGGATTTTAGCGGAAGCGCTGCGCACAATTGAAGATGATGTGCCGCGTTTATGCATTTCAGAGCCGGAAGAGCAATCATCAAGCTTTGAGCAGGGCGTTCTGCAGCGTGCTGCAAGCGTCGATGCCGAGCTTGATATTTCTCCTTTGCTGCTGCACTTCAAACGTCTTAGTGCACATCTTTTTGGTGGCTTTTCCTTGCTCCTGCTTGTCCTTGGCGCGAGCAGTGTTCAACAGCTTTTTTTTACTAAGCCGGGCAGCGAAATTAATTTTTTCTGGGCTTTTGCGCTATTTTTTCTACCCAATCTATTGTCGCTGTTGTTGTGGTTGCTGTTTTTCTTTCAATCAGTAAAATTTAATAATGGCTGGTTAGCCCGCAGTAGTTTATTTTTTTTAAAAAAAACCGATAAATATTTTAACCGGCAGTGGCTTACCCAGAGCCATTACTGGCCTTTGTTCAGTTACTATTTTAAGCTTTATTTCGGCGCAACATTTGGCCGTTACCAGCTCTCTTTTTTGTCCCATCTGCTTTGGTTCAGTTATTTTGCCGGTGCGTTGCTGATGCTGTTAGTGATGCTGGCAACGCACCAGGTTGATTTTGTCTGGCAGACCAGCATTTTATCCGCGCAAAGTTTTCAATGGTTAACCGAGCTTCTTGCTTATATACCAAACTTAATCGGTCTTCCTGTCCCCGATAGCGAACAGATACAACATGGTCATATCGGTGCTGTAACGCTTTTGTCAGATGCCGAGAATGCGCGATTGGCGTGGTCAAGTTTATTAATCAGCAGTCTGTTTATTTATGGTCTTATACCCCGGCTGATCTTGATGCTGTGGATGAAACTGCTGCTGAAAATAAAGACCGATAATTACCAGTTAAATTACAGTAGCCCCTATTACGTGCAGTTGCGGCACATCTTAAAACCGCATATCACCCTGATTGTTGATCCTGATAACCGTGCGACTAATAACGCAAGCGGCGTCTCTTATCAAAAACAGAGCAATACGCTACCGGCTATCTTTTTCCCTGTTGCCCTGGAGTTATCGGAGTCACAGCTTAATGAGGCAAGCAAGCATATCAAGCTTGTTGACCCGGCAAGGCTGCGCTTATTGCAGCATGTAAGCGATCATCAAAGTCAGCAGCAGCTACAAAGCACCATAAACTCGGTTAAAGAGCCGGCGATTGCAATCTATGTTGCCCTGCAGCGGGTGCCGGATCGGGGGATGGTGCGTTTTATTAAATCGTTGACGGCAAAAACCACAAAAACATACTATTTATTACTGGTTAATGATTTGAAAATAGCGCCTGCGCAAATGATCACACGGCGCGATGCCTGGTATGCACTGGCGGCGCAAGTGCATATTCCTTTAGATAATATCATCCAACTGGACAGCCTGAGTGAGCAAAATGAACAATAAAGGACTCTCTGTGGCTGTTGTTGGCCATGCAAATGCCGGTAAAACCTCTTTAATTCGCACCCTGCTGCGTAATCCTGATTTTGGTGAAGTCGCGGATCAGGCAGGTACAACGCGCCACGTTGAGGGTGGTGTGGTCTGTATTGACGGTGCAGCCAATTTAACCCTCTTCGACACTCCCGGATTAGAAGACTCGATTAGCCTGTTTGCAATTTTACAGGCGTATTTTGAAGGTCAGTCGGTGGACGGCATTCAACGGCTGCAATATTTTCTCGCGCATCTATCTGATTATCCGGATCTCGAACAGGAAGCTAAAGTATTAAGAGCGTTGCTAAATAACGATCTTATTTTTTATGTGATTGATTTACGTGAACCCATTTTAGGCAAATACCGTGATGAGTTACAGATATTAACTTATGCGGCGAAACCCATTATCCCTGTTCTAAATTTTACCCAGGCAGGTGAGGATAATATCGCCTTATGGAAACAGCAGTTAGCCCGCCTGAATTTTCATGCTTACGTAAGTTTTGATAATGTTAATTTTCAATTTTCCGATGAATTGAAAATCTATCAGAAAATGCAGACCCTATTGGCAGATAAAGAGAGTCTGCTGAAGAGCTTAATTGATCAGCGTCAGCAACAGTGGTTAGATCGTTTTGCCACTGCCAAGCAGATGGTTGCCAATCTGTTTATCGACTGTGCTTGTGCGCGTTATAAAACCGCCGATAACAAAGAGGTCATTGAGCTGACAACCAATAAGCTGCAGGATCAAGTGCGCCAATTTGAAGCTAACTGCGTGAAAAAGCTGCTAGCACTTTATCAGTTTCGCCAGCAGGATTTAGCTGATAATGAACTGTCCATCAAGCACGGACAGTGGGAACTGGATCTTTTTTCCGCCGAAAATCTGCAGGAGTTTGGTATTACATTAGGCGGTAATATTGCCAAGGGAGCCGGGCTCGGTGTGACTATCGATCTTGTTACCGGCGGATTGACCTTAGGAGCCGCGGCATTAACCGGCGGAATAGCAGGGGCATTATGGGGCGTTAAACAGCGTTATTATGATGAGATTGAAGCAAAAATTACCGGCGCCCGTTATATCTGCTTAAATGAGCAGACACTGCAGGTATTATGGTTAAGACAGCTTAAACTGTTAGAGCTCCTGCAAAAAAGGGGACATGCGAGCTTGACTAAAATTGATTATCAAGTGAACCACCCTGAAAATGCACTACCTAAAAACTGGAGTAAATGGTTACGGCAGTTGCGCAGTCATCCTAACTGGTCAGCATTGGATAACAACTCAGTCGCACTAGAAGATGCTAATCGTTTGTTACTGTTAAATAACATATGTTCTGAAATGCTTAATGAATAAAAGTTCCATAACCACTGTATTTAAGAAATAGCCATAAAATGAGATGGTTTTGAATTGCTT
>JBATHQ010000325.1:0-2631 GCA_049667005.1 Psychromonas sp. | reverse complement strand
ATTTTATGAACGTCACTGGTTTCCTGTTTTACTTTTGGTGCAGTCAGTTTTAATAATCCGTTGACCACTTCCGCTTTTATCTGATCAGCTTTGATGTTCTTGCCGACATTAATGGTGCGGCTAAAGTAGCCAGATCTTCTTTCTCTTCTGATAACATTATCAGTTTCAGATTCTTTTTCTTCATGCACCTTGGCTTCGATAGTGAGCAGACCATCTTGAAGATGGACATTAATATCCTCTTTATCTACGCCGGGTAGTTCAGCCACAAACACATAGGAATCTTCTTTGTCGATAATATCGACACGAGGTTCAAAATAACCCTCTTTACCTTTTAGTTTATTGAAGGTAAACAAATCATCAAAGAAATGTTCAGGGCTGAGCCATTGGTTTCTAGGCACTATGTTCATTATATCCTCCTTAGAAACATTGCCAACAATATGAGAAAACAACTCTCTCACCTAAAAATATAGGATAGAAAGGGAAATATGGAAACACTTTCTCAATTAAATTCACTCTTTTTTTGATTAAAAATAGTTAATTAATTCACCTCTTTAGAGGTTGTAAAAAGCGACTAATAAGATGCGCTGCAAGCTTGATTTTTAACGCTGTTGCTATACATTTCGCTGTATTTTATTTTTAAGGAATTATTAAAATGAAAGCAAATGCGAATAAGCTTGCGTATATCGGCTCAAAGCCGGGTATCAATAATTCAGATCGCGATTCTGATATATGGTTTACGCCTGAGAAATACACTAAAATGGTGAGAGAGGTACTCGGAGGAATTGATTTAGATCCATTCTCATCAGCCGTTGGTAATCAATATGTACAGGCTAATCGATATATTACGGTAGAAGAGGATGCCTTTGAGCAAGTTTGGTTTGAGAATAAAGGCTCTGTTTTTATGAATCCCCCTTACGCCAGAGGGTTAGTCAACCGCGCAATTAGCGCTTTTATCAGTTATTGGAAAGCGCATCACATCACAGAAGCGATCATCCTTGTTAATAATGCGACCGAAACACAGTGGTTTCAAAACGCATTAAAATCTTCATCGGCGATCTGTTTGCCGAGCCGGCGTATTGCTTTTGAAAATAACGATGGTAAGCATGTGTCGTCTAATACACGCGGGCAGGTTTTTCTATATTTTGGTGATAATAGTGCGCATTTTAAAGATGTCTTTAACCGAATCGGGGTTTGTCTATTTGCGTGATTTTTTTATTGGCAGTTTAATCTAATCGGAGGAGTGTTTACTCCTCCGATTGGTTTGATTTAGCGTTTCTTTCTATTTTTGTTCTTTTCTCGGCGTATCGCTGCCGGGCTGTTTTTTTCTTTTTTTAGCGCCAGCATCTGGTTATGTTCCTGAGTCGCTTTGTAACGGCTTTTTTTCAGCGGTTTATCGCTAGCCTGCTCATAATGTGCAGGTAGGGAGAGATCCATTTCATAACCCGGATAAACAATACGTTCAAATTTTCGACCAATTAAAGTTTCAATATTATCTAAAAACTGCTCATCTTTCGGGCTAACTAACGATACCGCGGTGCCACTTTTGCCCGCACGACCGGTACGGCCGATACGATGTACATAATCCTCTGCTAAAAATGGCAGGTGGAAATTGACCACATAGGGTAAATCCGGAATATCGAGTCCGCGCGCGGCGACATCCGTTGCGACTAACACGCGGACACTGCCCTCGGTAAATTTTTGGATCGCCTGATTACGCGCCCCTTGCGTTTTATCACCATGACAAACGGCTGCTTTGATCCCGTCAAGTTGTAACTCTTTGGCTAACAGGTTGGCACTCTCTTTGGTACCGGCAAAGACTAACACCTGACGCCAGTTCTTCACCCCGATTAATTCGGATAAAAGCTCATGCTTACGGGTTTCTGATACCCAGTAAACCTGTTGTTTTACTTTACCGGCTGTCGAGTTTTGCGGAGAGATATCGATTGTTTTTGGTGTGTTTAATAACTGCTTGGCTAATGTTTTAACTTTATTGGAAAACGTGGCAGAAAACATTAACGTCTGGTGTTTTTGTTTTATCACCGTCATCAGTTTCTCTATATCAGCCAAAAACCCCATGTCTAACATACGGTCTGCTTCATCAAGGATCAGGTATTTCACATGAGAAAGATCAACATTGCGTAAGGTTAAATGTTCAATCAGGCGTCCCGGTGTCGCGACCAGCAGATCCACTCCGGTTTTGAGCATTTTAGTCTGCGTGTCCATACTGCGGCCACCGGAAACAACACCGGAAGTTAAGGGTAAGAATTCACTGTACTCTTTTATGTTATTGGCAACCTGCGCGGCTAACTCGCGAGTTGGCGTCAGTATTAACGCTTTAATTGTGGTATTCGTGGCAGGCTTTGCCTGCGCATTGCTGGCCAGCATATCCAGGATAGGTAAGGTAAAAGCTGCCGTTTTGCCGGTGCCCGTTTGCGCGCTTGCAAGCAGATCCGTCCCGCTTCGGATAATTGGAATTGCCTGCTGCTGAATCGGGGTTAAATTCTTATAACCACACGCTTTTACCGCTTTTAATAACTCAGCAGACAAACCTATTGCATCAACACTCATTTACATCACCATCTTATATTTTTTGAAATTTTTAATTGGCGGCGAGTATAACAGTTACAAACA
>JBATHQ010000324.1:0-1633 GCA_049667005.1 Psychromonas sp. | reverse complement strand
GACCTTTAGAAGAATATGCGGGCGGTGATCAGATTGAAGGCATTTTTAATGCTGTCGATGAATTACAACGATTAGGCCGTGGTGACATTCTCATCTTTATGAATGGTGAACGTGAAATTCGTGATACCACCGAAGCGTTAAATCGGCGTAATCTACGTGATACTGAAGTGTTACCCCTGTTTTCCCGTTTGAGTGTTGCTGAGCAAAACCGTATTTTCCAATCGCATCGTGGTCAGCGTATTGTGTTGGCGACAAACGTTGCCGAAACCTCGCTGACGATTCCCGGAATCAAATATGTTATTGATACTGGTACAGTGCGGATTAGCCGTTACAGTTACCGTACTAAAGTACAACGCTTACCCATTGAACCTATTTCTCAGGCAAGTGCTAATCAGCGTAAAGGACGTTGCGGACGTGTCAGTGAAGGGGTGTGCATCCGCCTTTATGGTGAAGATGATTATCTTTCTCGTCCGGAGTTTACCGATCCGGAAATTCTGCGCACTAATCTTTCCTCAGTTATTCTGCAGATGCTCTCTTTAGGCTTGGGCGAGCTTAATCAATTTCCTTTTGTACAACCGCCTGAAGATCGTAATATTAAAGATGGTTTAGCGTTGCTGGAAGAGTTAGGCGCGGTAGATCTCAGCGTTAAAAATCCGCGTAAAAAGCTTACACCTCTGGGGGTAAAGTTAGCCAAATTACCTGTCGATCCGCGTTTGGCCAGAATGATTTTAGCTGCCCAGGAATATGGCTGCGTCCATGAAGTGATGGTCATTAGTGCTGCATTAAGTATCCAAGATCCGCGTGAGCGTCCATTGGATAAGCAGCAGGCTGCGGATGAAAAACATCGAAGATTTTTTGACAAATATTCAGATTTTATGGCTTTTGTGAACCTTTGGGATTACCTCAAAGAGCAGCGTGATGAGCTTTCAAGTAGTCACTTTCGTAATATGTGTCAAAAAGAGTTTCTGGCCTATATGCGTGTGCGCGAGTGGCAGGATATTTATGCGCAAATCAATCAGGTGATTGATGAATTGGGCATTAAAATCAATACACAACCGTCCAATTTTGATGCAATTCATCAGGCGTTATTGGCCGGTTTACTGTCGCATATCGGTTTTAAAGATAAAGAGGCAGAATACCTGGGCACCCGTAACAGTAAGTTCTATCTGTTTCCCGGATCCGGCCTGTTTAAAAAACAGCCTAAATGGACAATGGTCGCGGAATTAGTTGAAACCGCGAAACTATTTGGCAGAATTGCCGCGCGTATTCAACCGGAATGGATTGAACAACAGGCGCAGCATTTAATTAAACGCAGTTACAGTGAACCGCATTGGCAGAAGAAGTTAGGAGTCGTTGGCGCATTTGAAAAGCAGACTCTATACGGTGTGCCGATTGTTAATCAACGTAAGGTTATCTATACACAGATAGATCCGGTTTTATGTCGTGAACTGTTTATTCGTCATGCGCTGGTGGAAGGGGAGTTTATTACCCGTCATCAGTTTTTCAGTGATAATCAGGCGTTACTGCAGGATATTGAAGAGCTGGAGCATAAATCACGTCGCCGCGATATTTTGGTGGATGATGAAACCCTCTATTATTTTTATGATCAGCATATTCCCGCTAATGTTGCCAG
>JBATHQ010000323.1:0-1791 GCA_049667005.1 Psychromonas sp. | reverse complement strand
ACCTGAGGTTCCGCTGGCATTAAAAGTTGTTTGTTTTTTATACCGCGCTAAGTACTCATGAAAAACTCTCCGGTATTATGCTGGAAAACAGAAAGATCCCCATGATACTTCAAGGTGCAAGCGTTTGATTAAAAACTATGCAGTGTTTTTTTAATTCTCAAGGTTGATAAAATATATATCTAGATTGCTATTACCTACTTTCTTTGCCTTTGCATTACTGCTTTGCAAAGCCTAAATTGTTGCTATTAAACAAATGCTAACGCCCCATCCCAAAACCATAGAATATTGCCAGAAGTACAGAGCCGATATAATCTTATGACCAGCAAACGACTTTTCTCTGTTATGAGGCCGGTTGAATCCATTGACCGATACCGAGTGCATTCATCACCAGTTCGACAGACAGCGCGGCCAAAATCATGCCCATCACGCGCGTCAGAATAGAAGCCCCGGCAGCGCCGATAATCTTGATTATTTTGTCGGAGAGCAAAAGCAGTATCAGCGTGATAGCGAGCACACTGAGCATTATCAAGGTAGTGACAACCTGTTCAGTTATCGGGTGGATGTGATTGTCGGTGAGCAGTATTACCGCCAGAATTGCACCCGGCGTAGCGGTTGCCGGAATGGCCAGAGGGAAAACCGCCATGTCATGCTGAGGGTCTTTTTTTGCATTTTGCGAATCTGAGCTGAAAATCATCTGCAGGCCGAAGAGAAACAGGATAATTCCTCCACCGAGTTGGAAGGACACCAGGCGGATCCCCATTGCCCCCAGAATCACCTGCCCGATAACGATTGATCCAATTAAAATCACCGCAGCATAAGCGATCGCCTTGATGGCTGTTCGCCGGCGGTCAGCAGGAGACAAACGTGCGGTAAGAGCCGTAAACAGCGCCATGGTTCCGATAGGGTCAATCGTGGCCCAGATAATGAGCCCATCCTGAATAAATTTGTCAATCATGATCATTCCACTGTCAATGCTTAACCACATCTTTTAAACGGCACAACTCCTTGTTTCCACAAAAAAGATACCTATCAAATAATTGTGACAAAAATAAAATTTACATCTACTTAAGCAGTTTATCAAACAGTTATATAACAGCGCTAGCTACTCTTCACATTAATATTCAAGGGGGGAACTGAAGCCACCTCAAATGACGAAGCCCCAAGCATAATTTCACCTTTTGACTGCTCTATCAAGCTGAGTATCTGAACGCAGATCTTATCCTTTGTACTACGGCGCTGCTTGTAATCAACGACATATCGTAGCGCATATTCCGCCCAGTTTTCCTTCATATTCAAGGTTACCATCGGCTCCAATCGTGCGTCTTCAAGCATATATTTGTCGGTCATATTCCGCCATTCGCCTTTCAGGCGACGGGCATGTTCTCCGGTTATATCATCCAGTATTTGTTGAAAGCCCGATCTAGCCATTTCGTAATTACTACCGTATTTGACTGCTATTGCGATTTCATCCCAAAGAAATGGAAAGTCTGATGAATAATTATAAACGGGCTCCTTGAATATGAAACTATTGGCAACACGGACGACGCGACCATTGTACTGATCACCATTTATCCATCCTCCACACTCCATCAACGTGGTGCGCAACACCCCGATATCGATAACGTCGCCTTTTATACCGCCCAATTGAACGCGATCACCCACGTTATAAAAACGGCCAAATGACATTGCTACCCAACCAGCGACACTGGCGATAAGTTCCTGCAGAGCGAATGCAACACCGGCGCCTGCCACACCAAAAAATACAGTCAGTCCGGCCAGTTTATCGCTAAA
>JBATHQ010000322.1:0-3256 GCA_049667005.1 Psychromonas sp. | reverse complement strand
CCCTGACGGCGACCCTACTTTTTCTAAATGCCGAAAAAAAGTAGGCAAAAAACGTCACCCCTGGCCATTTTTTGATCTTGCACTGCCCAACCACTTTTTAAAGCACCAGCTTGGAATGCACATCCCTGTACATGCCAAACTTAGTGGAAACGTCGTGTTTCCCCTTGCTTAAAGTGATTGTTCACTGCAAGAAAAATGGAAGGGGATAACGTAGCCGCATTGTTTTGCGAATAAATAGTAAAAGACAAAATGCAGACTGGTTTAACCATTAATGGCGCTTTTTCTCTCTGGCAGAGAGACGAGAATAATAGCTCACCAAATCAACGCGGCTAGGAAAATTTCCGTTTACGTTTTTCTTGATCAATCAATTCCTTTAGCAAGTGAAACCCGGATGGTTTCACTAAGTTCGGCACGCACAGGGATGTGCGTTCCGAACTGGTGCGTTAAAAAGGGATTTATTTATCAAGATAAAAAAACGTTCGGAACGGCACTCTTTTGGTTACTTTTCTCTTGCTGTTGAGAGAAAAGTAACACGCCGTCAAGGGCGGAATACCAACAAAGAAAGTTAAACCAAACGCTTCACGCGACAGCTTACGGAAAACTAAATCGACTAACAACTAAAAACTAAAAACTAACTACTAAAAACTAACTACTAACGACTAACGACTAACGACTAACTAACCTAGCGGTGAACCCTACACTCCGTCATTGCAGCCGTTTTTTAGCTGGAATATCAATAGACTTCGCTTATCCCCCCGGCTGCATACTGGTTAAAGTATCTGTCTGATAATTTGTATCACACCGTCATTATTATTGCTTGGCGCATGAAAACGGGCGTGTTTTTTAACCTCGGGATGGGCATTTTCCATGGCGTAACTGTGGAAAGCATTCTGCAGTAAGGTGACATCGTTAAAATAATCGCCGAACACCATGGTCTGCTCGAAGCTAATATTTAACTTGTCCTGCAGGTATTGAATTGCAGTCCCTTTGGAGGCAGTTTGATGGGTAATATCGAGCCACATTTTACCGGATACCGTCACCTGCAGTTTATCAGCGTAATCGGGAGAAAAAGCCGCATTGGCATTTGTTTCTGCATCACTAAAATCACAAATACTGATTTTTAACACATCATCCTGCACATCCAGTAAACTATCGACCACTTGATATTTTGCATAATATTTTTCGACCTCATCGACAAGACGTTGATCCGTAGATTCAATATACGCAGAGCGTCTGCCGCATAACACCGTATAAGCATTGTTGATGTTTTTGGCAATGGCTAACAGCTCCGGAACATGCTCTTTTTGTAATGGGTGGAAATATAGCTCCTCCCCCTTATGCATCACCAGCGTGCCATTTTCAGCAATAAACAGAACATCGTCCGACACCGCTGCAAAGGTTTTCTGCAGGCTGAAATACTGTCTGCCCGATGCGGCTGCAAAGATTATATTTTTCGCTTTTAAAGCGGATAAAGTCGTGAAAAAATCGGCGGGTAACTGCCCCTGATCATTAAGCAGAGTACCGTCCATATCCGTTGCAATCAGTTTTATCATTTTATCTTTATCCTGTTTATAAAAAAGTTATCATCTCAAATATGCCGCTGAATACAAGCTGACTTTTAATTTTCGAAAAGTGCAGCCGATTAACTAAGCTCACCACGCAGGTCGGTGCCTAACAACTCGCGAATCACTTTGGTTGATAAATCCTGACTTAACAGATAATAAAGCTTGGCAATCACGGTTTCTGTGGTCATATCCAAACCGCTTATCACCCCAGCTTCACTTAGTGCATGGCCGGTAGCATACCCTTCCATATTCACGCTGCCCTTCAGGCACTGGCTGCAGTTAACAATTAAAATGCCGCGATCACTTGCCTCTTTTAATGTGGCTAATAACTTTTCATCCTGCTGCGCATTGCCCACCCCGTAAGTTAATAGCACCAGCGCTTGTAACGGGCTTTTTAATAGGTTATCCAGCACTTGCCAGTCCAGACCGGGAAAAAGATGCAGTATGGCAATCGAATGGGCCTGAATATCACTGATGCGCAGGCGTTTATTAACTGACTTTTGAGTAACACCGGCAATATTATTTATTTCAATACCCGCCTCTAAGAGCACCGGGTAGTTAGGGGAAACAAAAGCACCAAAGCCATCGGCATGCTGTTTTGTTGCACGGTTACCACGGAACAGTTGATTATTAAAAAAGACACAGACTTCATTAATCGGATGATGCGCTGCGATATATAAAGAGTTTAATAGATTGGCGCGTGCATCGGAACGCAGTTGTGACAGTGGAATCTGCGACCCCGTTACGATCACCGGTTTAGATAGATTTTCAAACACAAAAGATAAGGCCGATGCGGTGTAAGCCATAGTGTCTGTGCCATGGAGAATAATAAAACCGTCAAAATCGAGGTAGCGGGCTTGAATATCCTCAGCAAGTGCCTGCCAAATCTCGGGAGACACATTGGCAGAATCAATCAGCGGTTCATATTCGTGGATCTCAAATTCAGGCATCTGCTCATGAAAAAACTCCGGCATTTTAGCAATGGTTTGTGAAAGATAACCCGCAACTGGAATATAACCGTCTTTTGAGGGTTTCATACCGATCGTGCCGCCTGTATATGCAATATAAATTCTTTTTTTCTGTGCCATTTTGACTCTCGTTTCTGCTTGCTAAACCGGGAAAGATTTTCCTGAATTTTTTTCATTGTTTAAGCTATAGAATTCTACGTTAAATTTAGCATGAACTGTAATAATTCTGTTTGATAGCTATAACGGGGGGGATTTATTAGTGATTAGTTATTAGTGATTAGTTATTAGTGGCGGGCAACGGGTAACGAGCAACGGGCAGCGAGCAACGAGCAGCGGGCAGCGGGCAGCGAGTGGCGAGTGATGAGTTATTAGTAATGAGTAATGAGTAATTAGTGATTAGTAATTAGTTATTAGTGGCGGACAGCGAGTGGCGACTGATAACTAACAACTGACAACTGACAACTGATAACTGACAACAGACAACAGACAAATAACAACTGATAACCGCTTGTCTGCAAGCCTGAAGTAAAAATAAATTGACCTGAATCAATATATTTTTATCAAGAATAATCCTCACAAAGCAACAACAGTCGCCACATTGATTTAACAATTGGTTTTTATTTGTAACAAAATTACGTGGAGACAGCTAAAGACAGGCAAAAATGTTACAGAGTTTGTTAACAGAAAAAGACTATTAATTATACTTTTTGTTGATGTTTTTAT
>JBATHQ010000321.1:0-5375 GCA_049667005.1 Psychromonas sp. | reverse complement strand
TTCGCGGTTAATTTTTGTTCGAGATAAAAGCGTTTTAATCGCGACGCGAGGTGTGTAGCTTAGTCATTCTAAGTAAATTCCTCGCAACAAAGAGTAAAACGCTTTTAGCCGAACCCTTCGGGCAGCGCTTGTTGGTCCTTTCTACTGCGTTATCGCCTGTTTATGTAGAATAACTACACTACGCAGGCTCTGCCTTGTATAAAGAACCAACAAACTGCTGCAAAAACAATCTCGAAAGATAAACAGGCCATAGCTATTTATACTAAATTTTTCATATTAATTCATCTTAAGGTAACAACTTGTTGTTTTAATTGTTAGTTAAATACGAAAAATCCGTTAAAATAATCCATTTTATTGTTTAATCATTAAGGTTCTCCTATGTCTTTAAGTGTTGTCATCCTTGCTGCCGGCAAGGGAACGCGTATGTGTTCCAATCTTCCAAAAGTACTCCATAAAATTGCAGATAAACCCATGGTTCAGCACGTTATTGATACGGTTAAAAGTATCGGTGCTGACAATATCCACCTTATTTACGGCCATGGCGGTGAGCAGGTGAAAGCGGTAATAGCTGATGAAGGCCTTAACTGGATCCATCAGCATGAGCAATTAGGAACCGGGCATGCGATGCAGATTGCTCAGCCCCATTTTAAAAAGAATGAAAAAATTCTAATGGTTTATGGTGACGTGCCATTACTGTCAGAGAAAACCCTGGCTGATTTAATTATCGCGCAACCTGAAGGAGGGATTGGGCTATTAACTGTTGAGTTGGATGATCCCACTGGATATGGTCGTATTGAGCGTTTAGATGGAGAAGTTGTCGGTATTGTTGAGCAAAAAGATGCCAGCCCTGAGCAATTAAAGATTAAAGAGATCAATACCGGCATTCTCGTTGCCGATGCCAATGATTTAAACCGCTGGGTCCCCGCATTAAGTAATGTTAATGCGGCTGGTGAATATTATATTACTGATATTATTAAAATGGCGCATTTAGACGGGCGCCTAATCAATGCTGTCCATCCGGAAAGTGCGATCGAAGTGGAAGGTGTTAACACGCGTCTGCAACTGGCTAATTTAGAGCGTGCCTACCAGTTAAAAAAAGCCAAAGAGTTATTATTAAGCGGCGTGATGCTGCGTGATCCGAACCGCTTTGATCTGCGCGGAGAGTTAACTTGTGGTGTTGATGTTGACATTGATATCAACGTCATTATTCAGGGCAAGGTTAATTTAGGTGACGGCGTTGTGATTGGTGCCAACTGTATTCTTATTGATTGTGATATTGCCGATAACGCGGTTATCCAGGCTAATTCCATAATAGAAGCCAGCAGTATCGGCGCGCGAGCAACTATTGGACCATTCGCCCGTATTCGCCCGCAAAGTGTCCTTCAAGAGGATGTACATGTGGGAAATTTTGTTGAGATTAAAAAATCAACCTTGGGTAATGGCACTAAGTGCGGGCATTTAACTTATATCGGAGACAGCACATTAGGGCAACGCGTTAATATCGGTGCCGGTACTATCACTTGTAACTATGATGGCGCGAACAAGTTCCATACCCATATTGGAGACGATGTATTTATCGGCTCGGATTGTCAACTAATCGCACCTGTTACGGTCAATAACGGTGCGACAACCGCTGCCGGTACAACCATTGTGATGGACGTACCTGAGAATGCATTGGCTGTTGCGCGATCTAAGCAACGTAATATCAATAACTGGAAACGTCCTGTTAAAAAGAGATAAGATACAACAAGCTTGAAGGCGGGAATGCTTTAAGGCTAGAAGGAAGGTATCTTACAACCCTCCAGCTTTCTAGTCTTTTTGTTTCGTTCCCACGCTCTAAGTGTTGTTGCTTATTTTTTGAACATAAAAAAGGGTGCTTTAAAAGCACCCTTTTTTAGTTTGATAAAAAGCCTTCCTGCGTTATAGCATTCTAGCTTTTCAGCGTTCTACTTTTTAGTCTTTTTTGATTTTCAACTGACGTTTACAAACATAAACATTTTCAAGATGTTTAAGTGTTTCAGCCGGCATTCCTTTTGGCAGTTCAATTGTTGAGTAATCATCATTGAGTTTAATATCACCAATAAAGCGGCTGTTGATATCAGCTTCGTTAGCAATAGCACCGACGATGTTTTTAACTTGAACACCATGAGAGCGGCCAACGTCGATACGATATGTTTCTAATTCAACATCTGAAGGGCGACCACGTCCACGCGGTTTATCACCACCTCTATCATTACGATCCGGGCGTCCACGCTCAGCACGGTCACCACGATCTCCGCGTTCACTACGTTCACTACGATCACGACGTCCACGGTCATTACGATCAGGTCGGTCGAAATCACGCTCATTGCTACGCGGCTCAACAAATTTTTCTTCAACAGGTTGTAAAGGTTTTTCTTTCTGTGCCAGGAAAAGCAGGGATGCAGCAAGATCTAAATCATCAATGTCGGTATTGTTTTGAATCTCTTCGAACAATGTACGGTAGAAGCTTAAATCTTCACTTTCGCAAACAGAGAAAAGTTGCGATTCAAAGTTTTTAATACGTGTTTGCGTCACTTCATCACGGCTAGGCAGATCCATGATCGTAATTTCCTGACGTGTCGCGCGTTCAATCGCTTTTAACAGACGACGCTCACGTGGTGCTGCGAACAAAATCGCTTTACCTTTACGTCCCGCACGGCCTGTACGACCGATACGGTGAACATAAGATTCTGTATCAGTTGGAATATCGTAGTTTACTACCAGACTCAAACGTTCTACGTCAAGGCCACGTGCAGCAACGTCTGTCGCAACCAAAATATCTAAACCACCTGATTTCAGGCGGGCGATAGTACGTTCACGAACTTGCTGATTCATATCGCCATTTAATGCCGCACTTCTATAACCGCGCGCTTCTAAGCGCTCAGCCAGTTCAACAGTTGCCGTTTTAGTGCGAGCAAAGATGATTACGCCATCATATTCTTCAGTTTCAAGCATACGCGTCAGTGCATCAAGTTTGTTAACACCACGTACGATCCAACATTTCTGTTCGATATTTTCAACTGTCGATGTTTTATTGACTATTTTAATTTCAGTTGGATTATTCATGTAACGTTTTGTTATACGTTTAATCTGATCCGGCATAGTTGCAGAGAAAAGCGCTGTTTGACGTGTTTCCGGCATCTCTTTCATGATCGTTTCAACATCGTCAATGAAGCCCATACGCAACATCTCATCAGCTTCATCAAGCACTAATGCTTTCAGATTTGATAAGTCTAATGTTTTGCGTTTCAGGTGATCCATGATACGACCAGGCGTACCTACAACAACCTGAGGTCCACGTTTCAACTGCTTGAATTGGATATCGTAGCTTTGACCGCCATAAATAGGTAACACATGGAAACCACGTAAATGACGAGCGTAAGTTTGAAATGCTTCAGCAACCTGAATAGCTAACTCACGCGTTGGTGCGAGTACTAATACTTGTGGTTGATTTGCATTAATATCAATATTTGCAAGTAAAGGTAAAGCGAATGCCGCTGTTTTACCTGTACCTGTTTGTGCAAGCCCTAAAACATCCTGACCGTTTAATAACAGTGGGATACATTGTGCTTGAATTGGAGAAGGGGTTTCATAACCCAACTCAGAAACAACTTTGATAAGCGCTTCTGGTAAGTTTAATTCACTAAATTTTGGTAAAATAATTTCTTGTTCTGTAATTGTGGACTCTGACATATTGGCCTCATGAGTTCGGTTTAAGTCTGCATTTAAGAATTAATTTAAATGCACTAAGTTCAGCCTATACCTACATCACCTCAATCATTCCAGTTCAATTACTGAAACCATCTATTAATTTTTTGTGTTATCAACCGCGTAGTAGGTTTAATCTGAAGATTTCGCATGGATAAAAATGAATCCTTTTGCGAGGGTGGCGCATTCTACTTGATTTGCTTATAAAACGCTCGTGTTATTTGACGATACTCGCAAAATAAAAAAATAATTGCCGATTAACCTCGCGATTTAAATATAATGCTTGCCAATTCGGCATATCTATTGTTATTGCTTTGCTGTAAACAGGACATAATATAGGGTGTTGAATTTGCCTTTATTGGCAAGATAAATATGACCAAGGGGTAAATCTGCGGGGGACTTTATAATTAAGGGCTAAGTTTAGTTTTAGCCCCTATTGCGCGACGTCTCTTTATTTATAAAAAGAGTGATCACCACTCTGATGCTCGGTGATATCGCGAACGGCATTTAGTTCACCGGAAAACTCTTCCAATAACTCCTTTTCAATACCTTCTTTGAGCGTTAAATCCACTTGAGAACAGCCATTACAACCACCACCAAATTCAATAATGGCAACATTATCTGCAGTGATTTCTATTAATTTGATAAAGCCGCCGTGACTTGCCAGTTGTGGATTTACTTGCACTTGAATAACGTATTCAACGCGTTCAATCAATGGCGCATCATCTTTTACTTTGCGCATTTTGGCATTAGGCGCCTTAAGGGTTAGTTGCGTCCCGGTTTCCTCTTCGACTAAATCAACAAAGGCATCTTCTAAAAATGGTACGCTAACTTCATCAATTAAGGCATCAAAGCCATCAAAGTTTAAGCGTATATCGCTGCTTTCAACTGCTTCAGGTGGACAATATGAAACACCACATTCAGCTTTTGCAGTACCAGGATTTATAACAAACACACGAATGTTTGTGCCTTCTTTTTGTGGTTCAAGTAACTTTTTAAAATGTGCTTGTGCAACCGGAGTGATTTCGATCATAGTTAAACCTTTTTCCTGAGTAATTTACTCAGGTATTATAAATAATTTAGAAAAAAAGAGTAGCGATAATTTTATTCACCCTCTAACTAACACCTAGTTGGTAAATACTATTACTTGTACCCGTGTTATTCAAGATGCAAAATCAGCACGCCAAATTGCTAGACATAAAATTGAATCGTAGTCATTCTACCTTGAGATTTTATAACGGCGCAGATGAGTTTAATTTGCTGACCCTGTGGGGCTCAACTCGACAACCAGTCTTCTGTTACAGCACTCGCTAAGGGAACAACCATTTTAGGTGTTAAATGCTTGCATTTTCACCTCCGATAATGGATGATCAAAGTTAATCTCTGCAATCATCCTCATGCCGTGCCTTATTTCTGCTCTTCGAGCTGAGTGCTGATAAAGTGCCCCGAGGTATTAAGGGTATAACATACTGACTAACAAATTTTTTTTATATCTATCTATCTATTTGTTTTTTCAAGAGTTAACGGTGTTCGGCAGACACACCAGATGTCTATCCGTTGCGCACCCGCTGTCAGCAGAGTGTGACATAAACTGTTGACGGTAGCGCCGGTGGTGACAACGTCATCGACAATGACAATATGCGCTC
>JBATHQ010000320.1:0-3269 GCA_049667005.1 Psychromonas sp. | reverse complement strand
GCGCCATACATCGAATGGATGTGTTGGCTTTTTTTAATTTTGTCTGGCCGGAGGTGGAGAACGTCTTCCAAAAGTTACCTCCAAAATTACTGATCGTTGGTGCCGGTGATCCGATGTGGCGAGGTGGTTTGTCCGCGCCTAACTCGTTATTTCTGCACGCTGATCGGCCTCTTGTCAGCGAGAATGCGACCAGTGCCTTACTGCATGAATTAGTCCATGTCGTTACCCGTATTCGAGGCGGTAAAAAGGCCGACTGGATTGCCGAAGGACTCGCTGAATACTATTCGATAGAACTGCTGCATCGCGCTGGCGGCATGACTGACGATCGTTATAAAAAAGTGCGTAAGTGGTTAAAGAACTGGAGCAAAGACGTAAAAACGTTACGTGTCAATCGTTCTGCAGGCCCAACAACGGCCAGAGCAGTGATTCTGCTGCAGGATCTGGATCAAGAGATTCGTGACAAGACCAACAACAAAGGATCGCTAGACAACGTTACCAGAGCCTTAATGCAGGAAGGTAAGGTGTCATTGGAAAGCTTGCGCGGCATTGCGGAGGCGTTGACCGGCGGTAAGTTAAAAACGCTGGATTCTGCGTTGTTACGGTAAATCAGGAAAACCGAAACACCATTTCGCAGTTCGAAAGCGTCATACTCTCAACGGCAAGATAAGTTTAAGGTAAAGAAAGTTTTATTCGTGCCCCTATGCTGTCGCATAACTCACTGTGCCGTATACAGGGACGGCACAGTTTGTGCCCTCTGTTGCAGAATATGTACTTTCAAATCTGAAAGTACATATTATGGGTTTTAGTGATTTTTTTGGGTAGATGCCTTTAACTTCCTGGGCATGTACCTCTTTTCGAATAGCAACAATATATGCACCCATACGCAGACTACATTTGGACTTTTCACTCTCTGCTACAACATCAACAAAGGCTTTTGACATTTGATTCTCAAGCATTTCATTAACTTTATCTTCATCCCAGGTTAATACTTGAATGTTTTGCACCCACTCAAAATAGGAAACGATCACGCCGCCACTGTTTGCAAGTATGTCAGGCACAAGGGTTATACCGCGCTCTTCTAAAACTTTGTCTCCATCTGTAGTGGTAGGGCCGTTAGCCCCTTCTACAATGTAAGAACATTGTAATTGTTTAGCGACAACGTCATTAATTTGATTTTCTAAAGCAGCCGGAATAAGTATATCGCAATGGCATTGCAATAGTTCTTCATTGGTTATATGTGTTATCCCTTCGCCATCGTAATGCACCAAAAGGTTTTTCGGATCTTTCAAGTAACTGATAATCGATGGTATATCTAATCCATCTTCAGCATAGATAGCAGCAGAAACATCGCTGATAGCGATTATTTTAGCGCCTTTTTCATGTAAGATTCGTGCGGCATTTCCACCTACATTACCCATTCCCTGAATCGCAACTGTTTGTCCCGCTACGGTTTTATTATCTTTTTTAAGGATAAGTTCAGTACTGATCACCACGCCGCGCCCTGTTGCTGCCTCTCTCCCTTTAGAGCCGCCTAACTCTAATGGTTTACCGGTTACCACACCTGGGCAAGGTTTACCTTGTAACATACTGTATGTATCTAAAATCCAAGCCATTATTTTCGCGTTGGTATTTACATCAGGAGCCGGTATATCTTTATTAGCACCAATAATTGGCTCTATTGCATAAGTATAACGACGGGTTAAGCGGCAAAGTTCATCTTCCGATAAAGTTCTTGGATCAACTTGAATCCCACCTTTTGCACCACCATAAGCAATATCAACCACAGCACATTTTAAAGTCATCCAGGTAGCCAACGCCTTAACTTCATTTAAATCACAATCCTGATGATATCTAATCCCGCCTTTAAAGGGGCCGCGAATATTCGAATGTTGAACCCTATAGCCTTCAAAAACCTGTATGCTTCCGTCATCCATTTTTACAGGAAGATAGACTGTCAGAGCGCGCTGAGGATTTTTGATAATTTCAAACACATGTCTGTTGATATTACCAATGTCCATTGCTTCACTTAGCACTTCAATAACATTTTTATACGGGTCATATTTTTTTAACATTTTAAATCCTTTGTATGGAATGTAAATTACACTTATTTATTTAAAACAGTAACGGCTATTCAAGATGTGACAGACAATAAAACGATCTGCCTATCTGTCTTAAAGAGTTCCATTACTGAGGAATACAGTTATCAAATTAGAAGGATAAATTACTATCTGCCTTTCGCTCAATTGCACTTACAAGACCCAAATGAATAACTTTTCTTTTTTATTTTTCTGATTTAGCCGTTTTCAACTTTTTAACCATTTTTTTGCCAACTCTTAGCGGCTAAAAATGCACAACTTATGGGCTGAAGAATAAATGATACGCTGCTACTAAGTTAGTCCCAGTTCAGTTTTTTTTTAGTACCAATTGAGCTAATGTCGCTGTACACAAAAAAGCTCAGCCAATCGCTTATTCGAATCAGTTGAACGTTGCTGATTATTTGTTGAATGCTATGCTCGAATGTTACAGTTTACGTAACGTCATGCGTGCTAAATGAAAGAGAAATGCATATTAATATCAAATGGTTGGTGGTTATGTTGTGATATTTTAGATAACCGGTAACTTTTAGTGGTCGAAGCTAAGCCAGGGCAGTGGAAGCGGTTGTTAGCGAATAATTAAACGCAGAAATAAGTAAATTAGCGGTGCTGTATCAGTTTTTTTGATAATGGGGGTGGTAGCTACGATTTCAGTTAATTACAGGGATCAAAATCGCCCAGAAAAAAGCACGGCAACAAGGCATCATAGTGAATGCTTTGCTATTTATATGGTTGAAAATAAAATAGTTTTCATTCTCGCCAATAAGTGAAAGATGCAGCGAATAAGTGCATAACGACTCAGTAGATATTGATCAATATGGGTATTGCTTAGCTAAAATAACGATAGCGAGAGCAGTGTGTATTTAAGATATTTTATTGATATTTATTTGACCTTTCTGGGCGAAACGCTTCATGAAATCAGCAAGTATGGTTGTCTGCTCTTCAGTGATCCCGTTATACCCATGATACTTCAATTTTATGTCTGGCATCTCAGCACAATTTTTCTTGCTGACTGTGCATCTTGAAGTATCATGGGGATATAATACCCACTATCCAGAGTTCAGGTTAAGTAATATTAGTTATAACCTTTCCAGGGGATAAGTTTTGTTTCTAAATAACGCATCAGCAAGTCAAAACAGTAGGCAATGATACCAATCACCAAAATCCCGGCGATAA
>JBATHQ010000319.1:0-15903 GCA_049667005.1 Psychromonas sp. | reverse complement strand
TCAGGCACTGATCAGAGGAATACGCGGTAGCACAGACGCCGATTATGAACTGCAGCTTGCGCAGGTGAATAAAGTCTTAAATCCCGAATTGGAAACACTGCTTTTACCGGCAAATGCTGCGACCGGATTTATCTCTTCGACCATTGTTAAAGAGGTGTTTAAGCACGATGGTGATATCAGCGCTTTGGCACCGGCATGTGTAAAAAAAGCGTTATTAAAAAAACGCTCCGAGAATAGCTAAGGGGATATAAATATTCCGCGTTCGGAGTGTTGTTCCTAGTGCCCTTAACGCTCTGCGTGATGCTATTAGCAAGGTCTTGGTTGTTTGTAAGCGTTCGCTTGCAGGCATCTGGTTTAACTTTTCCTGTTGGAGCTCCGCCGTTAAGGGCGAAATACCAACAACAGATGTAAAACCATTAGCCTTCAAGCGAAAGCTTATTACAAACCAATAGCGATAAGCGGACTAGCGCTGACATTTCGGGCAATAAACACTGTTTCTTGCTGCAAGCTTAAGTGCTTTTAATTGGGTTTGGCAGAGGGGGCAATTTTGTCCCGTTTTACCGTAGACCAGCAGTGTTTGCTGAAAGTAACCGGGTTTACCATCACTGCCGACAAAATCTTTCAGGGTGGTACCGCCTTGTTGAATCGCTTTCTGTAAAATATCCTTAATAGCCGCAACCAATAACTGATAACGCTTCAGGGAGATATTACCCGTCGCTCGAGTGGGCTTGATTCCAGCCATAAACAGCGCTTCTGTCGCGTAAATATTACCTACCCCGGTTACGACCTTCTGATCCATTATAAATTGCTTTACCGGCAGTTTACGGTTTTTAGCCAATTGATATAAATACTGTGCGGTAAAGTCATTGCTTAGCGGTTCGGGACCTAACTGATTAAGCAGGGGAGATAGTTCCGGGGTCAAGCCTAACCATAAAATAGCGCCAAAACGGCGCGGATCAGTAAAGCGTAATAAACAGTCAGCGAAAATAATATCGACATGGTCGTGTTTTTTGACCGGGGCATTAAGCGGACAAATTCGTAAACTGCCGGACATGCCCAGATGAATTAACAACGTGCCATTAGCAAAGTTGAACAGCAGATATTTAGCACGGCGCTCTATGGAGATTAAAATCTGTTCAGCAATAAGCGCTGCTAAATCCTGCGGAATTTTCCAGCGCAGTTGCGTATGCCGCAGGACAACACCTTTGACCGCTTTATTGATTAAATGCGGGCTAATCCCTCTTCTGCTAGTTTCTACTTCGGGCAACTCTGGCACTACAACTTCCTCTTTGGGCTAACATTATATCAGCGTACTGACTTAGATTGAAAAACGTTGTTCTGGTTAATTTTAGCGCGGGAACTGAGTAGGGGATAGGTGTTTTTTGAGTATAAAAAAACCCAGTATAAACTGGGTTTTTTTCGGACTAAATCAAAATTACTTGATTTTGCCTTCTTTGTACATAACGTGCTTACGTACAACAGGATCAAACTTTTTGATTTCAAACTTTTCAGGCATAGTCTTTTTATTTTTATCAGTAGTATAAAAATGGCCAGTACCAGCACTTGAATTTAAACGAATTTTATCACGCATTTTTAAGCTCCTTAAACTTTTTCACCATTGGCACGGATATCAGCTAATACTGAATCAATACCTTTTTTATCGATGATACGCATACCTTTAGTAGTTAAGCGTAGTTTTACAAAACGGTTCTCACTCTCAACCCAAAAACGATGTGTTTGTAGGTTAGGTAAAAAACGACGTCGTGTGCGGTTCTTTGCGTGTGATACATTGTTACCTGTAGCTGGACGCTTACCTGTAACTTGACATACTCTAGACATGTCGTGGTTCTCCAAATATTAGTTTTACTCGAGCAAAATAGTCGAACACCTTTTTTAGCCGTCGCCAAAGGCGTCGAGGGCGCATTTTATACATGATTGAGTATGAAAGATCAACAAAACTCTTAATTTAGGCGTTAAATCCATCCTTTTTCGGCAAAAGAGGTACATTTTTTGTCCCCAACAACCAAATGGTCTAAAACACGGACGTCGATTAATTGCATCGCAGAAACTATTTTTTTGGTCATTATTTTGTCTGCTTCACTTGCCGTTGGATCGCCGGAAGGGTGATTATGAACTAAAATAATTGCTGCGGCATTTTCAGATAATACTTTTTGCGCGATAATTCTAGGGTGCACTGTTGCGCAGTCGATTGAGCCAAAGAAAAACTCGTGGAAGCGAATAATACGATGTTGGGTGTCTAATAATATTGCAGCAAACACCTCGTAGGGTAGATCGTGCATTTTAGCTATCAGAAAAGCTTTGGTTTGCGCGGCACTGGTTAAAGACTGGCCTTTATTTAAAGGTTCTTGTAAGTAACGGCTAGACATCTCCAGCACCGCCTGCAGCTGTACATATTTTGCCTGTCCTAATCCTCTCTTTTCACAAAAATCAGATTCCGACGCGGCAAAAAGGGCGTGTAATGAGCCAAATTCACTGAGCAGTTGTTTGGCAAGGGTGACGACGTCCATACCTTTGCAACCGGTTCGTAAGAAAATAGCGAGCAGTTCAGCATCAGAGAGTGCTGTTGTTCCTTTTTGCAATAATTTTTCGCGCGGTCTTTCCTGATCCGGCCAATCTTTTAATTTTGTCATAGGATAATTAATTCCAGCCATTAAGTCAGATTGCAAATCATGGTTGTATGTTCATAAGTAGTGTGCCGCTTTAAAGCATTTTCCCTTTCTTCTTAGGGCCTGTTTGAATGAGTTTCATCAAAAGGTAGGGGAAATAAGTTAACTAAACGATTATTTTACGGATTTCGAATAAGTATAGTGCAAACGGGAAATTGCTTTTAAATCGGCTAGATTTATTCACCTTTTATGGATTACTTTGTTATCCTATCGCTCTTCTTATTTATTATATTGAGTATTTTCTAATGTCTGTGAATCAAGCTTTAAGCGGAAAAAAAATATTACTTGGTATTGCTGGTGGCATAGCAGCCTATAAATGTGCAGAATTAACTCGCCGTTTAAAAGATCAAGGCGCAGATGTGCGTATCGTTATGACCTCTGCTGCGAAAGAGTTTATCACCCCGCTAACGATGCAGGCGGTTTCCGGTCACGAAATTGCAGATGATTTGCTGGATCCTCGCGCTAAATCGAGCATGGGGCATATAGAACTCGCCAAATGGGCTGATCTGGTGCTGCTTGCTCCTGCAACCGCTAATCTGATTGCCCGGTTGCGTGCCGGATTGGCAGATGAGTTATTAACAACCCTGTGTTTAGCAACGCCTGCGCCTATTGCTGTTTCACCGGCAATGAATATGGAGATGTATCAAGCTCATGCAACGCAGGAAAATATCGGCGTATTAGCTGAACGCGGATTTTTAATCTGGGGGCCGGGAGAAGGGCCGCAAGCCTGTGGTGATATTGGTCCGGGCAGAATGCTTGAACCTGCTGATTTAGTTGCTCACGTTGTCGACTTATTTACTGCCAAAAACAGTTATTTGAGCGGTGTAAATATCACAATTACAGCAGGGCCAACACGGGAAGCTTTAGATCCGGTTCGTTACATCAGTAATCATAGTTCAGGAAAAATGGGCTTTGCATTGGCTGAAGCTGCGCAAAAGATAGGGGCTAATGTAACCCTGATTAGCGGGCCTGTGCATTTAGATACACCCAAAGGGGTTACCCGGGTTGATGTCATTAGCGCGCTGGAGATGCATCAGGTAAGTTTAGCAACCATTGATAATTGCGATATCTTCATCGCTTGTGCCGCTGTTGCTGATTACAGAGCTGAAACGATTGCTGATCAGAAAATAAAGAAACAGCAGGGTATTGAAGAATTAACCATTCAATTGGTCAGAAATCCAGATATTATTGCTGAGGTGTCAAATCATACACAGCGACCATTTTGTGTGGCTTTTGCAGCAGAAACACAGCACGTTGAAATCCATGCAAAAGATAAATTAATCCGTAAAAATGTCGACTTAATTGCGGCGAACGATGTGGCAAAAGAGGGGCAGGGTTTTAATAGTGAAAAAAATGCGTTAAGCGTGTTTTCTGCCGTAGACAGATTTGATATAACGCTTGCAGATAAAAAAGCGGTTGCCAGTCAGCTAATTGAAATCATAAACCAGCAATATGTATTAAAAAATAAAGAGATAAAATAATGAAACAAATAGAGCTTAAAATTCTCGATTCCCGTATTGGTAATGAGTTCCCGCTTCCTGAGCACGCAACAGCAGGTTCCGCCGGAATGGATTTACGTGCCTGTATCGATCAGGCATTAATTATTGAACCCGGGGAAACAAAGCTAATACCAACCGGGATTGCCATCCATATCGCAGATCCTAAACTGGCGGCGACAATTTTACCTCGCTCTGGGTTAGGGCATAAACATGGTATTGTGTTAGGCAATTTGGTTGGCTTAATTGATTCAGATTATCAAGGACCTTTAATGGTTTCCTGCTGGAATAGAAGTAAAGAGGCCTTCACTCTTGAGCCGGGGGAGAGATTAGCGCAGCTGGTGTTCCTGCCAGTCGTTCAGGCTACATTTGAAATTGTTGAAGAGTTTAATGCATCAGAGCGCGGAGAGGGTGGATTTGGTCACTCGGGAAAACATTAATAGCGGATTAAAATGACAAAGGAAGTTGTAAACAATGGTGGCACAAATAACCAAAAAAAAGGTAAACCGTAAAGAAGATATTTTACGTGCATTAGCTAAGATGCTTGAAGGTCAGCCTGGACAGCGTATTACAACGGCTAAATTAGCGGCTGAAGTCGGGGTGTCAGAAGCCGCTTTATATCGTCATTTTCCAAGTAAAGCACGCATGTTTGAAGGCTTAATTGACTATATAGAGTCAACTATTTTTACGCAAATTAACTTGATTAAAGAGCAACAAAAACAAACGTTCACTCGTATCGAACATATCCTGTATTTTTTATTAGGTTTTGCAGAGCAAAATCCGGGTATTACACGTATTTTAACCGGAGATGCCTTGTTAGGTGAGAACGAGCGGCTGCAATTACGTATTGAGCATGTTTTTTCGAAGTTAGAGTCACAGGTTAAACAGGTATTAAGGGAAAAACCGATTTTTGATGGTGAGAAGCTTAATATTGATGAATCCATAATCGCTAATTTATTGCTTTCTTATATTGAAGGGCGCATGAGTCAATTTGTACGCAGCCAATTTAAACAGAAACCAACGCTACACTTTAATCTGCAATGGTCATTTTTATATAAGCAGCTACAGCAAAGTTAATGATAGTGGATGACCTGTTAAGCTCTCGATAGCCAAGCCGCTTGTAAATCCTAATGAAGCTTGGCTATTGAGGTTGCAGTTATACACAAGTAGCAAAGAATTGTGGCGTTTATAAGCAAACCCAATTGGCTACGCTTTCCCAATCCGTTCGCAAGATAAATCTAGTGGCTTGCTAGCCACTAATTATCCACATAACGTTTTCTGCTGTTAAAGAGCGCTAACTGCGCAGGATTCAGGGATTCCAGATCCCCGCCTGATTGTGCTCTTTTAGATAGCAATATTATCCATTTCCCTAATATACCGGCATTTCAGTGATTATTGGTGTTAGCTCTGGTGGTAATTTAGCGGCGCGGCGAGGAGTTAAATCTATGCTCTATTGGAAGGTGTGTTTTGCCATTAATGGCAGTGATTAAACATGGGATGATACAACCGATGTTGCAACCCCTTTGCGCAAATAGATAAACCTAAATAAAAGCGTTTATTATTTTTCAAGATCATCATCTTCCGGCAGTGGTTGCCCTGTATAAGCGTGTAAAAAAGCTTCGCATAATAACTCACTGTTAGTGGCATGACGTAAATTATTTACCTGGCGGCGTGTACGTTCATCGGTAAGTATTTTCAGTACTTTAGTTGGGATTGATACCGTTACTTTTTTTACTTGCTCACTTTTTTTACCGTGTTCAGCATAAGGGCTGATATATTCACCATTCCATATTGTAGACATCTTTATTACCCCATATAGTCAGAAAGGTTATTTTAACGTTTGTTGCTTGTTTTGGCAATCTATACGTAAAGAGGGCTAGATGTCTAATTGCTTGTCTGTTGTTGCGAGTGGTTTTTTTTCATCCGATTTAGCGGTGCTGGTAAATGATGATAAGACCAGTTCTTTATTTTCAGACTGTTTTATTTCATAAAATTGCGGTAGATTGAAATTTATCCTTTCATCTAACTTGTTGGTTTCATTGCTGTTGGATGCGTAAAATCGGTTTACGTTTTGCACTAAATCATGTTTGCTACCTCTAAAACTATGAAATGTTTCTACTTCATTATTTGCGTTAGCAATGTAAACGTTAAAACCATCCGGATAGTTTTCAAAAAAGAACTGAATAATACCTTCGCTGATATGGGATCCAATCACGGATGCGGTTTGATCAAAATAAGTATTTTTTAAATTAAGTGCACTACTCGATATTTTTTTACTGGAAATATGGCTATAAATATCAACCGGACTGTCCAGGTGCTGTACTGAAACACCTGCACGCTCGAAGTAAAATGCAAATTTCCGCTCCCCGGCCCATAATGTCTGTACAGAGCGTTGAGTAATAGAATCTAATCGTAATTGTATGTATTCATTTAGTTTTGAGCTAAACGCCTGACTGATTTGCGCCTGAAACTGCTGACTGTAGCAAAACAGATCGATTTGCTCTGGTGGTCGCGCATCCTGGTGCATTTTTCCGAGAATCGTTTCCAGTGCATCAATAACGGATTGATTACTGTCAAAATGCAATGTACGTACCTCATTCCAGGAGTTTCGGTAAATGAGATCGATACTACCAATCAAGCACTCGTTATCTTCACCGTAAGAAAAAACATCACCTTCCTGATTATCCTTGCTTTCCGGGGTGCTTTCCCAGTGTCGAGTAGGGTCTCTTTCAAGGTTTAAGAAAATGGTTAGGTGTTTAACCTCACAAGGTCTGCTTAGCGCTTTGTTGCTTGCTTTGGGGATGTAAATTGGAAAAACGGCGTTCAGATCCTGAATAAACTGGTTTAATTTTTTATCGACAAGATCAGAACCTTGGTTATATATATATAATTGCGTCTCTTCTTCATAGAGTCCATTCATGTGGCACCAGGAAACCAATTTTGCAATGTACTTGGAATACATCAGTTTCTTGTTGTGTAATAAAGACTGGTTATCAAGGGGGCAATTATACAGATACCATCCGGCAGCGTTTTTTCTGCCCTCAGGAACCTGGATAAAACTTAAATTTGGCTCCGACAGATCCGGTGATATTTTAGGGTTAATTAAATCCACTTTGCCTGGTAAACTTTCGTGTGCAGCATAAAGTTTACGTGACAATATACCCAAATCTTCAGCACTGATTGACTCGCCAATATTGTTGTCGCGTGCGAAGCTAAGCAGTTTGCTGTAACTTGTCATCAAGGTTTCAAGTAAAATATCTTTGGCTTTACTGACTGCCCTCACTTTCCAGTTTTTGCGATTATCTAAATCTTTAATTTGATCCTTATTCCAGCCCCACTGTTTGACAAGTTTAGTCAAAACAGTACGTTGCCAGGAGGCGCGGTTACTTTTAGACGATTGCGAAAGGTTTTCTTCTGTTTTCAGATAGAAACAGGCACGTACGACTTCAAGGCGCCTGTTGTCATTAATCTTGCTTAAATACCAGGTGACTTTCTCCAGCATCAGTAAATAAGGATCCAGCTTCTCTGCATCAATCTCTTGTTCTTGAAGGCGTTTTTTATAACGCATCGCAATTAACTCAGTATTAGGGTATTCCCATGAATAAGCTTCCATCAGAATAGTTTTTAATACCGCTTTGTAAGGTGTATCGATCCCTTTATATAACTGCCAAAGGGTCGCACCGAAATATTCCTCTGCGGGAATCCGGTCAAATCCACCGAGATCTAACCAGTCTTCGGGATCTAATTCACCTTTATCATAAAGACTTTGCACATACTCATCGTAATTTTTTTCATGTTCAACGGGAATTTGCCACCATAAAATGCGTTTTCCTGCGATATGTAATTCCGTGCGGTAAAATTCATCCAGTAGCAGCAGATGTTGCGACGTACCGCATGAGTCGGTAGTCATATCGGCATTATTATCCGTACGGAATTTATTATCCGGAATTAAGAAAAAATTAAGCTCTACGCCATAACCATCGGCCCAGTGACTGATTGCCCAGGATTTTTCTTCTAATAGTTTTACCCGCGCTTGATCAAGTTGGTGGGGGTAACAAACCCAAATATCTAAATCACTTTCTGAGGATTGACCGATTGAGGCAGTGCTGCCCATTGCATATAACCCAATCAAGTCTAAAGATTGTTTATTGTCCTGCGCTGTTTCCTGATATGAGAATAATTCTTTTAGTTGCTTTTTTTGCTCTTTTGTTGCTTTAAACTGCTGTATACCTGCAGGGGTATTTGCGTTGATATATCCCGGAAGGCTTGGGTGATTATAATGAAACAAAAGGGGGAAAGTCTGAAAGACAGCAAGCTCAATATCATTCATCAACAGTTCAGCTGATTGTATCCGCAGGCGAGTATATTCGTCGGCTTTATCACGTAATCTTTTAATTTCTGGATTCAATCGCGAGCCTGCTTTAAATCAATGAACGAGGGAGTCAATAAAGTGTGACTAGTATAACCTTTTTTGCTGTACTGGCAAATTTCATCTTTTTTTTATGTAGTTGAGTTTTTAAGTTTACGTGAGTGTGGTGATAAGAGGTGCGGCTCCTGAATTATTTAATCAGGAGCACGCTTTATTTTTTATATATTGGTTTATTCTTCTATTTGATAAGGGAGCGGAGCGTAGTACAGAGTCGATCCTTCAATTTCTTGTATTTGATAGACATCTTCCGCATTACTGTCTTTTGGTAAGACGGCTAATACTTCGATATGTCCATCTCCATATTGGCATCCCGATACGATAGTGCCGACGCGTTTCCAATTGCCATTCAATAAAACCTGAACATTTTGACCAGCTTGAGGGGCTTGTGTTGCACGTCCGGTGAGGATAAACAGTGCGCGTTTATTGGCTCCTCTGTATTTTGCCCGTGCGATCGTTTCCTGACCGATATAACAGCCTTTAGTGAAACTAATACCATTAAGCGCTTGCAGATTAAGCATTTGCGGAATAAATAATCCGGATGTTTCCTGCTCGATAAAGCCAACACCTGAAGCGATATTCATAGCATTCCATAAACTGTCATCGTAAACACTGGCGTGATCTTTTAAGTCTTCGATTAACGCGTTTGCTTGTTCGTTTTTTATGATCATCAAATAACGCAGTGACGGATAGGGCTGTTTGATGATCACGCCTTTGTCGCCTTCGAGCAGACGGCTTTGGTCGTGAATAGCTGAGGCATCTGCATTTTTAGCAATATAAGCGGCAGATTTGCATCCGGCTAAACCGAATAGCTGGTATTCAGTTTCTTTTTTGATTTCAACTTTTGAAAAGGCGGCGTATTTTTGTAACTCAGGCAGTTGCTTGGGGGTTACTGATGCCGGTTGTGTCAATAAAACACGGTCATTTAAAATAATGACGCGAAATATACTCCAAACTTTTCCCTGTGGGTTACACTGAGCGGCCAGCGTCTGTTGTCCCGGTTTTAAATTAGTCACATCACACGTAAGCTGGCCTTGTAGGAAGGTAATACGATCTTCGCCTGTTACACTGATTAAGTCCCAGCTATTTAGCGGACATAATACTAAGTCGGGTAGTTGGCTAATATCTTTGAGTTGACTCAGTTTAAACATTTTAGGCCTCATATATATACAGTTATGTGATTTTACAATGGTATAGCTCACAACCTAATTTGTCAGTAGTTGCTGTGAATAAATTGTTGTTGTTATGATGTATGCCCAAACTACTTCAATATGATCTGAATTTGTATCTAAAATAGTTCGGGTATATGCGTACTTTATTTTAACTAGGAAAAAAGTAATGGCTGAAGCCGTCAATAAATCGCGCTTATTATGGGCGTGTCGTCGAGGGATGTTAGAGCTCGATGTGTTATTTATCCCTTTTGTTAACGAGGCTTATGATAATTTGTCTGACCATGACAAATTAACCTTTGAGCGTTTGCTGACCAACGAAGACCCTGACTTGTTTGCTTGGTTTATGGGTCATAAAAGCTGCCCGGATGCCGAACAGGCTAAGATTATCGATGTCATGCTCAAACGCGTTAAAGTATGATATTTCTGTCAACCCCTCTGTCTACGGAGGGGTTACGGTTTTTATACTGTACGTTTGTCTTGTTTTCTTCTTTTTGGCCGTTGTTGAGTTAACTTGGTTAAGTTTAGTCTTTTCCTTGATTTTATTGATTATGGCCGGGTATGCAGGGTATAAATTCTATGCTCGGACTTATACAATAAAGCTAAACGATGCAGCCCAAGTTGCCGTGCTGTATCGTAATAAGCTGTTAATCAGCGGTGATATTGGGCCATCTTCTTTCTATAATGGTTTTTGTTTGTGTCTTCATTTGCAGAGTAATTCAAACGAGTTATCAAATTTAATCACTCGTAAGAAAACCCCTGAAAAATTTATTATGATCTACAAAGATGCCGTTAAAGCAGATGAATATAGGCTATTAGCCCGATTGATTAATCTCGGGCACTAACTTTTTAACTGTTTTTGTCAGGACTCAAAATCGTTGGTTGCGGATTGTCCAATTGCTTCGGATAATCCAGGTTGTAATGTAAACCCCGGCTTTCTTTTCGCTTCATGGCACTTTTTATTATTATTTCAGCAACTTGTACTAAATTCCTTAACTCCAGCAGGCTGTTACCCACTTTAAAGTTACTATAATACTCGTCGATTTCCTGCTGTAATAACTGTACCCGGCGCAGCGCGCGTTCCAGACGCTTATCTGTTCTGACAATACCGACATAATCCCACATAAACAGTCGCAGTTCGTGCCAGTTATGCTGAATAACGACGGCTTCATCCGAGTTCTCTACTTGACTGTCATCCCAGTCAGGGATAGCTGCAAATTTTCTTTCTTTGTAAAAAGGAAGGCGATTGATAATATCTTTAGCGCAGGCATGCGCATAAACAATACACTCTAATAATGAATTAGATGCTAAGCGATTTGCCCCATGTAATCCAGTATAGGAAACCTCCCCAATAGCATACAAACCATCTATATCTGTTTGCCCGTGGTGGTCGATCATTACGCCGCCACAGCTATAATGCGCCGCAGGCACAATAGGTATAGGTTGATGGGACATGTCAATTCCGAGCAATAAGCAGCGGCGGTAAATAGTTGGAAAATGTTTAACAATAAATTCTTTTGATTTATGGCTGATGTCTAAATACATACAATCTGCACCTAAACGTTTCATCTCGTAATCGATTGCGCGTGCGACGATATCGCGAGGAGCCAGTTCAGCTCGTTCGTCAAAATCTGGCATAAATCGTGTGCCGTCGGGGCGCAATAGGTGAGCACCTTCTCCCCGTAATGCTTCGGTTAACAAAAAGTTTTTAGCATCCGGGTGGTATAAGCAGGTCGGGTGAAACTGATTAAATTCCATGTTGGCAATACGGCAACCACTCCGCCAGGCCAAGGCGATACCGTCACCGCTGGAAACATCAGGATTACTGGTGTATTGGTATACTTTACTTGCGCCGCCTGTTGCCAGCGTTACAAAATGTGCCTTAATGGTTTCAACCCGCTCAATATTACGGTTCCATACATAAGCGCCCAGAACGCGGTTGGCAGGTAGGTTTAATTTTCGGCTGGTGATTAAATCAATCGCATTGTAACCTTCCATCAAGTTAATGTTTGGATGTTTTTTGACCGCATGTAATAAGGTATTTTCAATCTCTTTTCCCGTCGCATCTGCTGAGTGCAAAATACGGCGATGAGAGTGACCCCCTTCTCGTGTGAGGTGGTATTGTTTGTGGCCTAGTTCATCAACTTCAGTATCAAAATCTACACCTGTATCAATTAACCATTGAATGCTCTCTTTAGCGTTGCTGACGGTAAAGCGAACGGCTTCTTCATCACATAAACCCGCTCCTGCGATCAATGTGTCCTGAATATGATCTTCAATATCATCATCATCAGAAAAGACAGCAGCAACACCGCCTTGAGCATATAAAGTTGAACCTTCTGAAAGTTTACCTTTACTTAAAACATTTACTTTGGCAAAAGGGGCCAGTTTGAGCGCCAATGAAAGTCCAGCCGCACCAGCGCCAATAATGAGGACATCACAAATATGTTGCAGTTCAGGTGTTGATTTACTTTCTGTCATAACGTTATATGCTCTGTTGTTTAATGTAGGTTATTGGTATACCCAAGCAGCCTCAAGATACGGGGCTTGCAATACGATACATGATAAAATTTTAGGCGAAAGGTTGATGGTATCGTCTCGCAAAAGAGGTACTTTCTAATAACGAGGATCATTGTCAATCGCCCTGTTTTTCGTGAGTTCCACATAAACGTTAGAATTGAGTTGCAACAATTAAAAGGGAATATCATTCTTATCATGTTGCTTCTTAGTTCAGCATTCCGGCGAAGCTCTAAATCTGCATATTGAAGACGTTTCGATATATATATACCGAAGCTACTCCAAAATGCAAAAATCAGCAAGCCGATAACGGATCAGGTTCCAGGCAGAGGCTTGATGATCTAGTCACTCTAAATCAAAGCCTTCTGACAACGAAGATCATAGTCTGTCGTATTGTCCTTTAGAAGTTTTGCCCGAAAACTAGCGCTGTGTGACAACATTTGAAAAGAGAATACCTCTTCTCATCATATGGTGTCTTTTTCTCGCATTCGGACGAAACTCTGAATTTGTTTCTTGAAGTAGTTTGGGTATCTACATCGCTCACTTTAAAATGTGAACCTATACTTTTCAACTACTTTAGGTATATTAAATGTAGGGTCGGTTCAAAAAATGCCATTTTTTAATTTTTTGGGGAACTTTCTTTTTTTTTCAAAGTCATAAGTGTGGGTGCTAACGAGGCTCACCGTCATTAAAGGTAGAGAAGCTCTAATGAGTGAGCAAGATTTAGACTTACAGTTGGTTCGTCGTATTCAAAATGGTGAGCAAGCTGCTTTTACACTATTGGTTAGAAAATACCAAAACCGGGTTGCCAATATTTTAACGCGTTATGTACGAAATACAGGGGATATTGCAGATGTAACTCAGGAGGTATTTATAAAAGTGTATAATTCATTGCCATCTTTTCGTGGTGATAGTGCATTTTATACTTGGTTATATCGAATTACTGTTAATACGGCTAAAAATTATTTAACAATGCAAAGCCGTCGTCCGCCTGTATCAGATATCGATGCGATGGAGGCGGAAGGTTTTGAGGGAAGTGATGCATTAAGAGAAGCAGATAGCCCTGAGGGGATATTAAGATCTCGGGAAATACAAAAAGTAATTTTAAAGGCGATAGATCAATTGCCTGCAGAGTTGAAATCTGCAATTACATTCAGAGAACTTGAGGGAATGAGTTATGAAGAAATTGCTATTATTGAAGATTGTCCTATAGGGACTGTTCGCTCCCGTATTTTTAGGGCCCGTGAAATGATAGATAAGCATTTGAAACCTCTATTGGAAGATTAATTGGGAACCAAAATGAAAAATATGAATGAACAACTATCAGCAATGGTTGATAATGAACTTATTGATGAGCAGTTAATCAGTGAGCTTATTTCCAACACAGATAAACAGGATCAGTTTTATCGTTATCATTTAATCGGTGATGTGATACGTGACGATATTGCTGATCAAGTCCTTAATATTGATATCAGCCAGCAAGTGATGTCTGAAATAAAACGGCAGGGTATAAGCGATTCAGTGGTTGCATTTAATGCTTCCGTTAATAAAAAGCCCCCACAAACAGAAACTAATATTGTCTCTTTTGTTAAACGTTTCGGACAATATGCGATCGCTGCCTCTGTTGCCGGTGTTGTGGTGTTAACAAGCTTAATGACTTCTGAACCGACATTTAATGAGGACAGCGCCGGACTTGAAGTATTAAAAACAGTGCCTTTCGGCGCTGCGACTCCAGTCAGTTTACAGGCAAATAAAAAACAGTCAGAGTTGGAAATTAAAGAGCATAATGAGCGATTAGAGGCGTTATTAAATGATCATCAGCTACAGTTGCAGACGCAACCTTTAAGGTAAGTAATGAAGCTCCGATTATCTTTTGTTATTTTAGTTGCGGGTCTATGCGTCTTCACTGCCCGTGCAGCATTTGCTATTCAATCAACAGAAACTGTTGGAACTGAAACAGAGAGAAAAGAAACTCTAACGGCCATTGAATACTTACACCTTATGCAAATGGCGTATAAAAGTTCAAATTATGAAATCTTGTATTTAAATAACTTAAAAAACACCGTTGAACCTAAACAGTTAATTCACGGGGTTATTAATCAGAACGAGATTGCATATTTTCGTTATCTAAATGGCGCAATGCGTGAGTCTCTACAATATTTGGGAAAAATAAGCTATTTTGAGCAAGGTTCTCAAGCATATACTTTACAATCAGTACAGAACCAAAGTGTTTTTGCTAATATTACAAATTTTGATTATGAAAAAGGGTCCGAGTCGTACGAGTATATCATTTTAGGAAAAGGGCGTATTGCTGGCAAAACAGCAATGGCGATAAGGATGATTAGTAAAGATCAGTATCGTTATAGTTATATCATTTGGATAGATATTGATAGTTATTTACCCCTGCGATTAGATACACTTAACGATGAAAACATTATATTAGAACAGATAATGGTTGTTTCTTTAAAAGTCAGCGATAAGATTAACCCTTGGTTGGAAAGTTTAAGTCATCAACAATTGCCCGAATTAATCCATTTGCCGGAAACTTCAAATCTTCAGGCATCATTATGGCAAGTTGGTTGGCTTCCTGCAGGCTTTAAAGTTGTTAAAAATGATCAACATAAGTTAGTCATGTACCAAAATGAACCTGTTTCATATATCATGTTAAATGATGGTATTGTCTCAGTATCTATTTATATAGCAGCTAAAAAAATCGCCCTGGAAAATAACCAAAAAGTAATCCAACGTGGCGCGACAGTTTTATACACTTATCAGCAAAATAATGTTGAAATTAATGTAATAGGTGAAATTCCTGTCGCAACTGCCAAGCGTTTAATCGAATCAATTTCAATGGCCAAGTAAAAAATGATACGTGAAACAGGAAAAATAATAGCAGTAGAAGAAATTAATGGTAAACGCATTGCTCATATTGAATGTATTTCAAAATCAGCCTGCTCATCATGCCACAATAATAGCAGCTGTGGTGTTGGCGTAGTATCAAAGAGCTTTTCAGATAAAACGCAACACATTACGGTTCCCTATGAAGATGGGATGGTGGTTGATAAGTTTGTTGAACTACAGATAAAAAATGACGATTTAATCAAAAGTGCCATGTTAGTCTACCTTGTCCCTCTTCTCTTTTTTATCTGCAGCGCATTAGTAGCCAAACAATTTCAGATTGAAAATGAAGCGCTCATTATACTCATCGCCATTATTTTTGCGGCAGTTGGTTTTGCTCTTACCCGTATATTAAGTAAAAGATTGTTTCTAAAAAAACACATCAACCAAATAATCACTAGCAAAACAATAAAATAATGCTCAATAAAATAGCAGGTTGCCTAGAAAGTATTCACTCAGTCATTTTCATTGAAATATCTGCAAATAAACCCTTGCCAACGTGATCTAAATCCCTATAATGCGCATCCACGGAAACGGGAACGACGCAAGTTAATCCAGTTAACGAGAACGAAAGAAAAGGTGCTTTTCAAAAGCGTTTAACGCGGTTTGAAAAGAATAAAAATAACCTTGACTCAGTTCGCAGGAAGCGTATTATACGCACCTCGCCGAAAGGCACGCTCTTTAACAATTTAATCAAACAATCTGTGTGG